>JAPLGD010000108.1 GCA_026390345.1 Candidatus Bipolaricaulota bacterium
GTACTGAATCTGGTGGCAGACGCCGTTTCCGTTCTTCGAGAACTTCGCCCCGTAGTGCGAGGCGATCGTCTGCAGGAAGATGTGGTCGTCGGTCGACTCGCCCTTGAACCCGAGCGAGGTGTGGTCGGAGTACGACACCGCCAGCTCGGCGCGCACCTTGTCGATTCCCAGCGCCTCAAACTCGAGCCACGCCATCGTCCCGGTCGAGTCCTGCGTCAGGCACTGATCCATGCGAATGCCGATCTCGGTTCCGCGCTTCAGTTCACCTTCGCGCAAGTGCTGCGCGAGGATCTTCTCGGTCATGGTTTGCGGCACAAGCACCACCTCTTTTGTGACCGGAAGTATAGCGCGGAGCGATCGTCCCGCAAAGTGCGATTGTCCGCGCCGCCATGTCTCATTCCGTGAGACTACTCGCCCTCAGCGTGCTATTCGCAGCCACGACGGCGTGAATTCCCCTAGGGCAGCAGCAGGTAGCGAAGCACATCTGCGAGGAAGCCGAGGGCCTGACGCTGGTTCCGTCGCGACAGGACGAGACGATGGGCGCCCGATTGCGTTTTCGGCGGACTGCGTTGTCATTTGCGAGGAGCCTGGAACGACTTGAGCGTGTTGACGTGTGTCGTCCACTCCTCGATGGCCGCTTTGAAGTCCGAGCTGAGTTCCGGCATGAGCTTTGTGATGTTGGCCTTTGCGCGTTCTGCATCCTTGATATGGCCTATCCGCGCTGCCGGAGGCGATGCAACGGCCTTCTTGATCGATGCCCGAGCGCGTTCTACTTCTGTTCCGAGCTTGCCGGCCTTCGTTGCCAGCTTGGAGAACCTTGCCTCCATTGATCTCGCCATGTCAGCGTGCGCCGAGAGCGCCGCCTCCAGAGTGCGTACGTCAGTTATCTCCACTGTGTGCCTCCTCGTGCTCTAGGGTACGCGGACGCACGGAGTACGGACAAGGGAACGCGAGCCATGATGGCCGGCGAGCCACACCCTCGTAGACAGGGTCGCAGAAGAAGATCAGGTCGGCCTGCTTCAGTCGTCCGAAGCAGGAAGAGGTTGCGACTCGGTTTCCGACTCCGCGCGGGCCGCCGCGCCGATCCCCGAACGGATCGCCCCCTCGATGGTCGATGGCCACCCCGTGGCAGTCCAGTCGCCGGCGAGGAAGAGGCCACCGATCGTAATATGGGCCCCAGGCCGGAGCGCGTCCGACCCCGGCGACGGCACGAACGTCGCGCGGCGGTGTCGGAGGACGAGCGAATTGACGAGCCGCGTGTCACGCCCGGCACGCAAGAGGTTGCGCAGCGCCGCAACGAGCTCGCCAACAACCTCCGTATCTGCGCGGTCGATCCACGCGTCGGCCGCACTCTGGGAGAGCACGAGGTGCCGGCCGCCGCCCTGGCCGCGCAGCCTGTCGAGGTCGAAGATCGCCTGAACCGGCGAATCGACTGCGATAGCGAACTCGTCGTCGAGGATCGGCCGATCGAACCAGAGGTGGACGTTGACGATCGGCGCCCACTCGAGGCGGCTCGCCGCAGCAAGCGTGTTCGCAAGCTCGGGACGCGGGCCGACGAGCGGCGCGAGCGCGTTCGGCGGCACGGCGCAGATGACGGCTTCGGCGTCAACGGTTCGGCCGTCGGCGAGCGCGACGCCAATGACACGGTTCCCATCGAACAGGACGCGCGACGCCGCAGCGCCGACTTCGACCAGTCCGCCCCGCGCCTCGACGTACTTGCGCGCCGCGTCGAAGATCGAGCCGAGCGGCACCGTGAAAAGCCCCATCGCCGCGCCGTCCGGCTGGAAGAACCCGTCGCGCAAGACTTTGCGCGCCGCGGCAATCCCCACTTTCCCTGCGGGCGCGTTCAGGGTCGCCACGACGACGGGGTTCCACAGCCTTCGCACCGCCCGCTCGCTCTGGCCGTGCCGGGACAGCCACGCGCCAAAGGTCTCGTTCCTTCCTCGGCCGACCGCCAGCGCCGCGCCGGCACGCAGGGCCGCGAGCCGCTCGCCGAACGAGAGCGGGCGGTAGCGAAGGAGACTCGGCAGGAGGTGCAGGATCCCGGGAAGCGGCGCAGACCGGAGCACGGTGCGCTCTCCTTCGCACAGAATAGGGATCGACAGGTAGTCCTGGAAGCGGACGGTTTCCTCAACCCCCAAGCGCTCGAGGAATCCGGTCGCCGCCGTACAGCAGCTCATGAGGATGTGGTGGCCGTAGTCGAGGGTCTCTCCCTCGTACTCGAACGACGCGGCGCGGCCGCCGAGCCGTGGAGCGCGTTCATACAAGGCGACAGGGACGCCGTCGTTGGCAAGCCGGCATGCGGCGGCCATTCCGGCGAACCCGCCGCCTATCACGACAACCCGGCTCACGTCCCGAATCGCCTCACGAGCGCCATGGCCAACAGACTAAGCTTCTCGCGCGTCGGAAGCGAAACCCGGCCGGCGAAGACGTCGAGGTCGGAGGCCTCGATCCGTTCCAGGATGCGCCCGTAGATCTCAGCCAAGAGCCACAGGCACGGCCTTCCCGCGCGGGGAACGAGTGGCACGAGCTCGAGCCCGTCGTCGAGGAGGGCCCGCGACCGCTCCGCGTGGGCGCGAAGAAGGGCGGAGAGCTCAGGCGTCATCGCTCGGCCCCGGAAGCTCGCCTCGTCGACTCCGTAGTGCGCGAACGTCTCGCGGGGGAGGTAGATGCGGCCGCGGCCAAGGTCCTCGTCTACGTCGCGAAGCACGTTCACGAACTGCATCCCGAGGCCGAGGGAGACCGCCTTCTCCCGCATCGCGTCGGTTGACGGCACGCCGTCCGTCAGGATCGGCAGCGTCGCGAGGCCGACGGCGGAGGCCACACGGTAGGCGTAGGCCTCAAGCTGAACGTCGGTCTCGACCCACGCGAGGTCGAGGTCCATCTCCACGCCGTCGAGGATCTGAGTGAGGTCGTCCGGATCGACGCCGTAGCGGGCAATGACGTCGGCAAGCGCAAGGTCGCGGTCCTTCTCTGGGTCTCCGGCTGCTGCGCCGGCAAGGCGTCGCCTCAGCGCCGCGATCCCCGCGCGCCTCGAGTCAATGGAACCGGACATGCCTGAGAGAAGCGCAGCCTCACCGCGCTTCTCCTTGAGCGAACCCGTAGGGCTCGCGATACCGTCCGAGAGAACCGCGGTAGCACCGCGGTTCTCAGTAAGCGAATGCCGCACGTCGGATGGGGCGTCATTCGCGACAGTATCCGCGACATCGTCAAGCTCTCTGCAGAACGCGTAGAGCGCGTAGACGGCCAGCCGCTGTCGCCGGGGCAGCGAGAGGAAGGCAAAGTAGAAGTTCCGAGCCTGCCGGCGGGTGATCCGCGCGCACTCGGCGTATGCGGCGTTCAGATCCATCGCTCCCACCGCCGCGAGACGAGCGTGGAGAGGAGAATCCCCACCTTCTCGAACTTGCCGACCGTCGGTCGTCGCGAGAGGGTGTCGTAGTCCTGCCGCTCAATCCTGTCGAGGATCGCGAGGCCGCCGCGCGAGAAGAGGGCGAGGTCGACGCACAGGTGGCCCGAGACGCGATCGAGGAGCGGGAGGCCGTGAGCGAAGTAGCCGCGGGCCCGCTCGACCTGGAACTTCAACAGCCGACGAACCGGGTCCAACGCCGTCGCCGCAGCGAGGTCCTCGTCGCGGACGCCGTACTCGGTCATCTCGTCCTGCGGCAGGTAGACGCGCCCCATCTCGTAGTCGCGCTTCACGTCCTGCCAGAAGTTCGCGAGCTGAAGGCCGATGCACATCGCGTCGGAGAGCGCGCATTCCTCTTCGTCGCGGCGCTCGTAGAGGCCGAGGACGAGCCGCCCGACGGGGGTCGCCGAGTGCTCGCAGTAGTGCAGGAGATCGGCGAATGTCGCCTGCCGCTTCGTTCGCTGGTCCATGCGGTTCGCTTCGATGAGGCGGGCGAACGGCTCGCGGGGGAGTCGGAACCGCTCGATCGTCGGCTGCAGCGCGACGAAGATCGGATGTCGCGGGGTCCCCCCATACGCCTGGTCGAGCTCGGCCTCGAACTCGTCAAGGAGGGCGATCCGGTCGCTGGGGGCAGCCGCTTCGCCTGCCCCGACGCGGCCTTCGAGGACCCAGTCCTCGTCGCCGAGGTTGTCGACGGTGCGGCAGAAGGCGTAGACGACGGCGAGAGGTTCGCGCATCGCTCTCGGGGCGAGCCACGACACCACCGTGAAGTT
>JAPLGD010000014.1 GCA_026390345.1 Candidatus Bipolaricaulota bacterium
GAAGCTTCACGAAGTGATCGAGAAGCGCGCGATCGACGAGATGAAGCACGCCGAGATGCTGATCGCGCGCATCCTCTTCCTGGAAGGGAAGCCGACGGTGAGCAAGCTGGCCGAGATCCACATCGGCGACAAGGTGGAAACGCAGTTCAAGAACGACCTCGCCGCCGAGCACGGCGCCGTGAAGGCGTACAACGACGACATTCACACGGCCGACGAGTTGGGTGACAGCGGCACACGCGACCTCCTCGAGAAGATCCTGAACGACGAAGAGGACCACGTAGACTGGATCGAGGCGCAGATCGACCAGGTCACGCAGATGGGGATTCCGAACTACCTCGCCGAGCAGCGCGGCTAGGGCTCCGGGCTATTCCTCAAGGGCTGGCGTGTGAAATGCACGGCGCCTTCACTCCGCACGCGTGATCTCGTAAGCGAAGTGGGGAACGGGGGCCGTGAGTTCCTTCATCGATTCGGGGAAGTCACACACCCCGTCCTACGTGCTTCATGCCGGCCGACTTCTGCATCCGGATGGACGTGAGACTCGCGACGTTGGACGTGCCGCGGACGACGTCACATGTCGCGCGCAAGAACGCCTGATCGATGAGCGCGCTCCACAGCTCGGTCCCGTAGCCGCGCCCCCGGATGGCGAGCTTGATGTACGACTTGCTCACGCCATCCGCGTCCGCCGCGCCGATCAGACACCGGCCAATCGGGCTTCGACTCCCTCGTTTCTCGGCAATCAGGAGCGCGCTGGCTCCACAACCACGCTCCATGCGCTGCAAGACGCCGCGCGCTGTCGTCGGAATCCCGTTCGGAAACCCGGCGAACTGCGTTGCGCGGGATCGCTTCACAGCGAGGCGATGTAGGCCGCGTCATTCGGGATCGCCCCGCGAACGGCGAGCCGGCGGGTCTCGAACCGGACGCAGGGGTCGGTCACGCCTGGCACCGCGGGCACAGGTAGCAGGAGCCGCCCAGGTACTGAATCTTCGCGATCGGCGCGACGCACGTCGGGCACGGGCGCCCGACAGCGCGGCCATCCAACAGGGGTACATAGCGTCCGGGCTCGTCAAGGAGATCCCGCTCGGTGTCCCGGCCACCAAGATCCGCTGCCTCACGAAGCGTCTGCCGAAGCGCGCCGTACAACGCCCTCCTCTCGTCACGCGACAGGCTCGACACCTTGCGCTTTGGACTCAGACGAGCGCGGAACAAGATGTCCTGCAGGTACCCGTTGCCGATTCCCGCAACGTTCGGGGAGTGAGTCAGGAAGGCCTTGATCGGCTTGTTCTCGCCCGCCGCGTGGCGATCCAGACGCTCGAAGAATGCGGCCTCCGTGAACGAGGTGTCGAGCGGCGTGAACGCGAGCGTCCCCGCGTATGGATGCTGTGCGATCTCCGCCTCCGTCAACACCCCGAGGAATCCCCACATCTGGATCGCGAGCGAGAGGTGCGACCCGTCGTCGAACTCCGCGATCCAGTGCCGCTTGGCGGGAATCGGCGTCCCCGCGGGGTGGAAGAGGAGGCGCCCGCCGAACTCGCCGAACAGGAGCGTCCGCCCGTCATCCAACCTACAGAAGATCCATCGCCCGCGGGAAGTTGCCTCCTCGATGCGGCGGCCGATCAGGGCGCGCTCAAAGGCGGGCGTGTCGGGCGAAAGGAAGAGGAACTTGGGGCGGTTCGTCGGGACCTCCACACGGACGATGCGCCTTCTGACAACCGTCTTCTCGAGTTGCCGCACTAGGTTGATGATCTCCGGAAGCTCGAACATGCCGCCCTCCTAGTCGATACGCTGCAGGCCCAAGTAGCGTGCCTCGGGAAACCCGCGCTTCAGGTCCTCCCAGAAGAGCCCCTTCATGATCGCCGGATGAACGACCCAATCGGCCATTTCGCCGCGGGACGCGAAGCGCGCTTCCACGACGAAGCCTTCGTCGGGGTCTCGGTGCTCGACGGTCGGCGTCCCCTCCACCGCCCGCGCGAGAATCCAGAACTTGCAGAAGTGGAGATCCCCCTCAAGAAACTCCTGGATGTAGCCGACGCGCTCGGGCACGACGTTGAGGCCCGTCTCTTCATAGGTCTCGCGCCGGGCGCAGTCGAAGATCGACTCCTCGCCGCGAAGCCGCCCGCCCGGGGGGACCCAGAAGTCCTGTCGGCTGTCCTGGTGGTGGACGAGCAGAAGAGCGTCCTCCCGAACGACGATCGCGCCGGCACTGATCGCGTAGCGCATGGTCCGATGAGTGTCTCCCCCACGCCGCTCGGCTTCAATCCACGATCCCCGTGGCGCGCCCAACCCCGATCGGCTATGGTAGCCGTCGAGGGGAGAATGGCTCAGCATTCCTGGTTGGACGAACTCAATCCGCCGCAGCGCGCCGCCGTCACGCACAGAGACGGCCCGTTGCTCGTCGTGGCGGGCGCGGGCACGGGGAAGACGAAGACGTTGGCCTGTCGCGTGGCCTACTTGATCTCGCAAGGCGTCGCCCCGGGGCGAATCCTCCTCCTCACGTTCACGCGCCGCGCGGCGCAGGAGATGATCGAGCGCGCGTCCACCATCGTCGCCCGCGGCGCCTCGACGACCGGACGGGTCTGGGGAGGAACGTTCCATTCGATGGCCCACCGTCTCCTCCGGCTTTACGCCCCCTCCATCGGGATCGCTCGCGATTTCACCGTTCTCGATCAAGGCGACGCGGAGAACCTGATCCACCTCATCCGCCACGAGATGGGCCTCCACGAGAAGGAGAAGCGCTTCCCGCGAAAGGGAACCTGCCTCGCCATCTACTCGCGCTGCGTGAACTCCGGGGACGATCTGAAGGTCGTTCTCGAGCGCGACTTCCCGTGGTGCGACGAATGGGAGGAGGAGCTCCGGACCTTGTTCAAGAAGTACGTGGTCCGCAAGCAGGACCGAAACGTCCTCGACTACGACGATCTCCTCCTCTACTGGATGGCCCTGCTCGAGGTCCCGAAGCTGGCCGACGAGATCGGCGGCCGGTTCGATCACGTCCTCGTGGACGAGTACCAGGACACGAACGTGGTCCAGGCGCGGATTCTCCTCGGGATGCGCAAGACGTGCCACAACCTCATGGTCGTCGGCGACGACGCTCAGAGCATCTACGCGTTCCGCGGCGCGACCGTCCGGAACATGCTCGACTTCCCGACGCAGTTCCCGGGAGCAACGATCGTCAAGCTCGAGCAGAACTACCGATCCGTCCTTCCGATCCTTGACACGGCGAATCGGCTGATCGCTGGGGCGAGCGAGCGGTTCGCCAAGGACCTCTGGTCCGAGCGCAAGAGCACGACCCGGCCGAAGCTCGTCACCTGCAAAGACGCCGCCGAGCAAGACGAGTACGTCGTCGACGCCGTGCTCCGACACTACGAGGAGGGCATTCCCCTCCGCCGTCAGGCGGTCCTGTTCCGCGCCTCTCACCTCTCCGACACGCTCGAGGTCGAGCTCGCCCGGCGAAACATCCCGTACCACAAGTACGGCGGACTGCGGTTCCTCGAAGCCGCCCACGTGAAGGACTTGCTCGCGTTCTTGCGCGTGCTCGAGAACCCGCGCGACGAGCTTGCGTGGTTTCGCGTGCTGGACCTGCTCGACGGAGTCGGTCCGACGACGGCGTCGCGGGTCGTCGAGCACGTCGGGCAGAGTGGCAACGACCCGCGCGTCGTTCGCTCGTTCGGTGGTTCCGCCGCCGCGCGCGCCGGGTTGGCCGACCTCGCCGACGTCTTCGACGACCTCGTCCCGCTCGGGCCGAAGAACCCCGAAGCGCAGATCGAACGGATCCGGCGCTTCTACGACCCCGTGTTCGAGAGGACGTACGAGAACCCCGCCGCCCGCGTCCGCGACCTGATCAGTCTCGAGCAGATCGCCGGCGGATACCGGTCGCGGCACCAGTTCCTCGCCGATGTCCAGCTCGACCCGCCGACCTCGACGAGCGACCTCGCCGGCGCTCCGTACCTGGACGAGGACTGGCTCGTCCTGTCGACGATTCACTCGGCCAAAGGGTGCGAGTGGGACGTCGTGTACCTCATTCACGCCGCCGACGGGTTCCTCCCGTCCGACCTCTCGACCGGCTCGCAGGACGAGATCGAGGAGGAGCGCCGCCTCGTCTACGTAGCGCTCACCCGGGCGAAAGACCACCTGTACATCACATGGCCTCTGCGCTACTACCACAAGTGGTACGCGCTCGGCGACGACCACAGCTACGCCCAGCTCTGTCGCTTCTTCACCCAGGACGTGCTCGACACGGTCGACCACGTCACGCTCGCCGCGCCGGAGGAGAAGGACGACGGAGGCGCGTTCTACGACGTCGACGCGGACGTGCGGCAGCGGATGCGCGACATGTGGGAGTAGCGTTCCCTGGTGACGACGCCCCCCGAGCGGCATGAACTTCGGACGCGCCTGCGGCGCTGATTCCGTCTAGTCGTAGCAACTTGCTTCGGTATTGACTAGGCTTGGCCTCAGACTATAATGGCAACGATTTCGGAAAACGTTACACCAAGGAACTGAACAGCGCGAAAACGTTTTCCGAAACACTCCATGAATCGACGAGAGCTGAGGAAGCGAGCCACGATCCGCGACGTCGCCCTCCGCGCAGGGGTTTCGATCAGCACCGTCTCCCGGGTGATCAACCACAAGGACTCCTCCCAAATGCGCGACAGCACGCGGGAGCGCGTCGTCGATGCGATGACGGCCCTCGACTACACGCCGGTGAAGGCCGCCCGCGACCTGCGCCGGCGAAGAACTCACGTCGTGGCCCTCCTCGTCCCTGACATCTCCAATCCGTTCTTCTCCCTCCTCGCGCGGGGGGTTGAGGCCGCCGGATCCAAGGTCGGGTACTCGACGCTGATCTGCGACAGCAACAACTCCGAGGACGAGGAACAACAGCACATGAGCATCCTCCTCCGGCAGAACGTGGACGGGGTGATCCTGGTCCCGGTGGGAAGACCCGACCGCGCGAGCCTGGAGAGACTGGACCGTTCGAACATCCCAGTGGTCACGGCGGACCGCCGGGCCCCGGGAATCCCGCACGTTGAGGCCGACAACACCGGAGGCAGCCGCGACCTGGCAAAGTGCCTCCTCGGCCTCGGGTACCGAAGGGTCGCGTACCTCGGGGGCCCGCAGGAGGTCAGCACGGCCGAGGACCGGCTTCAGGGATTCCTCGATGGCCTCGCGGAAGGCGGCGCCGCTCCGGTGGCGGTTCGCCGAGGGGATTTCACGTACGACTCCGGAGTGTCCTTGGGCACCGAGATTCTAAGGGATAGGCGCCTGGACGCCGTCGTCGCCGGCAACGACCTGATGGCGATTGGCGTCCTCCACGCGGCGATTGCTGTGGGACGGAGAGTGCCCGAGGACCTTGGAGTCGCCGGATTCGATGACATCCAATGGGCGGCCCTCGTGCGGCCGCGGCTCACCACGGTGCGTGTTCCCTTCCTGGAGATTGGGCAGTGCGCAGCACGTGCCCTCGTCGCTCTCATCCTGTCCCGCGAGGGTGCAGAGGAGCAAACCCGTCTCCCCGTCAGCTTGGTGATCGGCGATTCCACGTGTGCGCAAGGGAAGACATGACCGGGCCGGCCTGAGGGAACGGACCCGAAAGCGAGGTGATCGAAGGTCGAAGAGCAGTTCGGGAGCGTAGGCTACGGCAAGTGTGCAGGGAGGCTTGAACCATGAGAATCCGTTTTGCTTGTTGCCTTTTGGCGCTACTCGGCGTTCTGGCGGTTTCCGCGATCGCCTCTACCCCCGCCGACACCTTGGTGGTCGGGGTCGTGGAGGAAGTCACGACGATGGATCCCGCCATCGACTACACGTTTGGAAGCGGACCGTTTTTCCGGGCCGCCTACGAGAGGCTCGTGACCTTCAACACGACGTCCGGGAAGATCGAGCCACAGCTGGCTCTCTCCTGGGACGTGTCGGACGACGGCCAGTTCTACACATTCCACCTCCGCAAGGGCGTGACGTTCCACGACGGAGCGGCGTTCAACGCGGCGGCGGTGAAGACGGCCTATGACCGCGTCATGACGATCAACGAGGGCCCAGCGTGGATGTTGACCTCGTACGTCGCCTCGATCGACGTCCTCGATGACACGACGATCCGATTCACGATGAAGACCTACCCGTTCGTCCCATTCCTGCGCGTGCTCAGCTCCTATTGGGGCATGTGCATCGCCAGCCCCACCGCCATCACTCAGAACGCGGGCGACGACATGGGGAAGGCGTTCTTCCGAAACCACATCGTTGGAACCGGCCCATACAAGCTCGTCGAGTGGGTCGAGGGCCAGCAGATGGTGTTTGAGCGCTTCGATGGGTACTGGGGCGGCTGGACCGGCGACCACGTGAAGCGCATCGTCCTGCGGAAGATCCTCGACACGACGACGATGGCCCTGCTCCTCGAAAGCGGCGACCTGGACATCGCGTACGGAATTCCGCTCGATGAGCTGACGAGCCTGAACGGCAAGCCTGGCGTCGTCGTCGGCGTCCACGACACGTTCACGACGAACATGATCGCGATGAACACGACGAAGGGCCCGCTCGCCGACGTTCGCGTCCGCCGGGCACTCTCCTACTCGTTCGACTACGCGAGCGCGATGGAGGTCTTCGCCGGGTACACGACACCGCTCATCGGCCAGATTCCAGGCGGTATGCCGGGTCACGACGACAGCCTGCCGCACTACGTCTTCGACCTCGATGTGGCGAAGCAGCTGCTCGCCGAGGCGGGGTACGCGAACGGACTCACGCTCGAGTACACCTGGGTCACGGAAGAGCCGGAGGGACGCCGCGTCGGCGTTCTGTGGCAGGACACGTTGCGGAAGATCGGCGTGGACCTGAAGGTCACCGAGGTCACGGTCGCCGGGCACTGGGACCGGGTCTCGAACATCGCGACGATGCCGGATCTGGCCAACTACCGGTGGGGTATCGACTACCCGGACCCGTCGTCCGTCCTCGTACCGCTCTACCACGGCGACAACGCGCCCCCGGCGGGCTACAACCTCTCACGGTTCGCAGATCCGCGGGTAAACGCTGTCCTCGACGCGTCGGGGAAGGAACCCGATGAGACGAAGAGACTCCAGCTCTTGGCGGAGGCCCAGTCGCTCCTGTTGACCGGCGCCTCCAACATCTGGATCACGGCGGTTCCGGTCACGGTCTGCATGCGCAGCAACGTGCAGGGCTACGTGTTCGAACCGGCCGCGTTCTCATCGTTCAACTTCTACGACATCTACAAGAAGTAGGATTCGGCTCTCAGATGGGGGAGCTCCTCCGGTGAGGAGAGGGCTCCCCCCTCGTTGGATCGGCAGGTCATGGCTCGCTACATCGTGAAGCGGCTGGCGCTCTTGACGATCACGCTCTTGGGCGTGTTGACGCTGACCTTCTTTGTCTCGCACGTCGTTCCCGGAGACCCGGCACGCCTCGCGGCGGGCGTACGCGCCAAGCCCGAACAGGTCGAGGCGCTCCGAACAAGGCTCGGCCTCGACCGCCCGCTGTGGCAGCAGTACGGTCGGTACATCGCCGGCGTGGTTCGGGGGGACCTCGGGGAGTCGATCCGGACGCGGCGGCCGGTCTCCGCCGACCTGGCCGAGTACTTCCCCGCCACTGTTGAGCTGACGGTTTTCGCGATGATCCTCTGTCTTCTTGTCGGAATCCCGCTCGGTATCCTCTCGGCCGTCAAGCGAGAGTCGGTCATCGACCACGTCTCACGCGTCGCGTCGACGGCCGCCGTGTCGATGCCCACGTTCTGGCTCGGCCTGCTCTTGCAGCTCCTCTTCTTCCGATGGCTCCAAATCCTGCCGGCGACGGGGCGCCTCGGCTTCTACCTGTCGCCGCCGACCCGCATGACCGGATTGTATGCCCTCGACAGCCTGCTCTCGGGGAACTGGACGGCGCTCGGAGACAGCCTTGTCCACCTCATCCTCCCGGGCGCGGCGCTCGCGGCGAGCTCGATCGCCGTCATCACGCGCATGACGCGATCGAGCCTCCTCGAGATCCTCTCCCTCGACTACGTCCGAACGGCTCGTTCGAAGGGGCTGGCGGAGAAGGCCGTCATCCTCAAGCACGCACTCCGCAACGCCCTCTTGCCGAGCCTCACCGTCATCGGCCTGCAGGTCGGCGTGCTCCTCGCCGGCGCGGTGCTGATCGAGGTTGTCTTCAGCTGGCCCGGGATCGGGTTGTACGCCGTCCAATCCATTACGTTCGTCGACTTCCAGGCAATCCTCGGCGTCACCCTGATTACGGCGATCGTCTACTCCGGGGCCAACCTGATCGTCGACGTCTTGTACGGGGTCATCGACCCGCGAATTCACTACTAGGGGTGCGAAACAGGACATGAGTGCGTTCTGGAGGAAGCTCGGACGATGGACCGCGGCGAGGCCGCTCGCTGCCGCAGGAGCAGCGACCCTACTCGCTATCCTCCTCCTCGCGCTCTTCGCGCCGGTGCTCCCGTTCCAGGACCCTCAGTCCGTGAACATGCGCGACAAGCTGCTCCCGCCGTCGACGTCTCACCCGATGGGGACCGACGACCTCGGCCGGGACATTCTGAGCCGCGTCGTGAACGGCGCGCGAACCTCGCTCCTGGTGAGCGTCGTCGTCGTTGCTTGTGCATCCGTCTTCGGTATGGCCGTCGGCCTGACGGCGGGCTACTTTGGCGGAATGGCGGACGAACTCATGATGCGGACGACGGACATCTTCCTCGCGTTCCCCGGACTGATCCTCGCCATGGCCGTCGCCGTCGTCCTCGGCCCCGGCGTCGTCCCAACCATCGTCGCCCTGTCCATCGTCTGGTGGCCGTGGTACGCCCGATTGGCGCGATCGGAGGCGCTGATGCACAAGCAGGCTGACTTCGTGGAAGCGGCGCGGGCGTTGGGCGTCCCGACGTGGAGGATCCTCCGCTCGCACATCCTCCCGAACTCGCTGTCGCCGCTCATCGTCCAAGCGACGCTCGATATGGGGTATGCGATCCTGACGACGGCCGCGCTGAGCTTCATTGGATTGGGCGTGCAGGAGCCGACCGCCGAGTGGGGCGCCATGCTCAACATCGGCCGGAAGTACCTTCTCTCCGCATGGTGGTTCATCACGTTCCCGGGTCTCGCCATCTTCATCACGGTTCTGGCGATCAACCTCGCCGGAGACGGCCTTCGAGACTACCTCGACCCGAGAACGAGGAAACGAGGCGCCTGACCCGCTTCGGGGCAGGCGCCCCACGTTGAAACAAAAGGAGTACGACATGATGGACGACTACCTGGCGCAGCGTAAGAGGATGCAGATCTCGCAAGCCGAGATTGATCGACGCATCGCGGACGCCCCGTTCGGACCTGCCTCGAAGGAGTGGGCAAGCCGCTGGCTCTCCGCCGAATCGTGGGGGCAGGTCGGCCTCGCGCTGTTCGACCTCCCGCCGATCGTCGAGCGCGCGGAGAACGACCTCTTGATCGACGCCGACGGCAAGGAGTACGTCGACCTCTTGGCGGGGTTCTCGGTGTCCTCGTTCGGGCAGTGCAACGAGGAGATCGCCGAGGTGATCCGCAACCAAGCCGGAAAGTTGGTCCACTACTTCGATCTGCCCCACCCGGAGCGAATCAAGCTCGCCGAGCGCTTGAAGGAGATCTCGCCGATCGCCGGCGGCGACTCCCGGGTCTTGTTCGGCGTGACCGGAGCGGACGGGATCGAGTTGGCGGTGCGCGCGGCGCGCTACTACACCGGCCGCCCCATGATCCTAACGGCCTTCGGCGACTACCACGGCGTCACGTACAGCACGATGGCCCTAACCGGTAAGGGCGGCATGTGGGCGTACTTCTACCCCGTGCTCCCGCACTGCGAGGGCGTCGGCTACTTCCCGTTCCCGTACCCATACCAGTCTCCGTTCGGCCGCCCTCCGGCCGGCGAGGACGACCAGGCCTGGTGCTTGGACCGGCTGCGCGACTACTTCGAGTACTACTTCCACAGCAAGGAATCCCCCTACCGAGAGGCGAAGAGCGGAATCACCAACGTAGCCGCCTTCGTCGTCGAGCCATTCCAGAGCTCGGCCGGGTACATCCTTCCCTCCGCCGGGTACTTGAGGCTTCTGCGGCGCTTGGCGGACGAGTACGGAATCCTCCTGATCGTCGACGAGATCCAGACGGGCCTCGGACGCACCGGGAAGCTCTGGGCCACCGACTGGGAGGACGTGAAGCCCGACATGCTCGTCACGTCGAAGGCTCTCGGAGGAGGCCTGCCGCTCTCGGCCGTTGTGGCCCGCGCCGACATCCTTGAGGCGTGGGGACCCGGAGCGCACGTCTCGACCCAGGCGGGCAACGTCCTCGCGTGTGCTGCGGGGAACAAGGCTCTCGAGCTTCTCACCGCGGACGGCTTCCTCGACGGAGTCCGTTCGAACGGCGCGTACTTCGAGGCCGGGCTCGTGTCGCTCGCGAAGAAGCACCCCCTGATCGGCCACGTCAACGCACGCGGGCTGTACATCGGCCTCGAACTCGTTCGAAACCGCGACACGCGGGAGCCGGCGGCGGATGAAGCCACCTTCATCTTCAAGGAGTGCGTGCGCGAGGGGATGGTGTTCGAGAAGGGCGGGTACTTCTACAACCGGTTCCAACTCATCCCGCCGCTCACCATTCGCCGGTCGACGATCGACCGTGCCCTCGGGATCTTTGACCGCGCGTTCACCGCGGCGGAAAAGAAGTTCGGCCGCTGAGGCGGGCCACGCCATGAGTCAACCAGCCAGAGTGTCCGTGCTCGGGTCGATCAACGCCGACCTCGTCGCGCGCGTGGCCTCGTTGCCGCAGCCGGGAGAGACGGTCCTCAGCCGGTCGCTGTCGCGGTATCCGGGAGGAAAGGGGGCCAACCAGGCCGTCGCGGCGGCGCGGTTGTCGGCCCGCGTCACGTTCTACGGGAAGACGGGGGCCGACGCCACAGGGGACCGCCTCCTCGCGGGGCTGCGCGCCGAGGGGATCGGCACGAAGAGGATCGAGCGAATGGACGGGGTCGAGACGGGGATGGCGCTCGTCCTCGTCAGCGACGCTGGCGAGAACATGATCGTCGTCGTTGCCGGCGCCAACGATCACGTCAACGCGAAGTACGTTGACGCGGTCGTCAACGACGTCGTTCTCGCCGACACGCTCCTGCTTCAGTTCGAGGTCCCGTCGGAGGCCATCCGGCATCTGCTCGACCGCCTCCCGCCGAATCGCCCCAGAGTGATCGTCGATCCCGCCCCCGCGCGGGACATGTCCGATCTTCCGCTCGCCCGGATCGACGTCATGACCCCGAACCGAACCGAGTTGGCCGCGCTGACGGGTGTGGATGACATCGAGGCCGGCGGCCGACGCCTGCTCGATCGAGGCGCCCGGTGCGTCATCTGTACGTGCGGATCGGACGGCAGCTACCTGATCGAGCGCAAGGGGACGACTCACTTCCCGGCGTTCCCCGTGCACGCCGTCGACACAACGGCGGCGGGCGATGCGTTCGCGGGCGCCCTAGCGGTCTCCTTGTCCAGCGAGGACTCGATCGCCGTCGCCATCCGCACGGCGAACGCTGCCGCGGCGCTGTCGACGACGCGTCCAGGCGCTCAGCCGTCGCTGCCGACACGCCTGGAAGTGGACCAGTTCCTGCGCGCCCACCCCGGCTACGGCGTCCCCTCGCTCGCTCCCTTCCGTAGCTAACGCGGCGGCGCTCAGCTCCCCGAAGCGCCGATCGACGGCTCGATCAGGTCTTGCATGCCGCCGCATCCTCCCTGGCTGATCGGGGTCGAGCAGAGGCCGCGGTAGCACGAGCCTTCGGTCGTCAGGCCGTAGGCAACCGGGTCAAGCCCCCGCGCCGCCATTTCCGCGGCAACGTAGTAATCCCAGCGAGCGAAGCGAAACCACTGAAGGACGCTCTCTCGGACCTGGTCGGTCGCGAAGTCGAGGTCGAGGATGAGGTGCGCGGCAAGCCCCTTGCCGCTTCGGATGATGTTGCACGCCTGGCCCTCTTCCGTCTCGCAGCAGCAATGGAACGCCGTGTTGTCGTCGCAGCACGGAGCGACAAGCGCCGACAGCGCCTCGACGTATCGCGGGTCCACTTCCGCGACGGGAACGAGCGAGTACCACCAACCGACGAAGAGCGGCAAGGACTCGAGGGACAGCGGAAGCCCGTACTCCGTCGGAGTTCCAGCTGCCGGGACGATCTTCGACGTGATCACCTCGACATCCGCCAGCGCCGTGATTCCTACAACACCTACCAGGAGCATACCGACCGCCACCACGCGCCAGCCACGCATTGCTTTCTCGGGTCTCATCCTCAAGATCAGCCTCCATCTATATTGGACCATGATATCCATATTCGTGGAGGCGCCGTGTTGAGAGTGTGGACTCTATCTGAAGAGGGTGACCGTGCTGGGTCAAGCAGGATCGACCGGCCTCGGTCAGGGCCGTCAAGCGGGCGGACGAAGCGCGTCTTCCGACTGCGCCGCGAGCCAGTCGCAGAACCGATCCAGGCGCTCGGCGGCCTCGGAGAGGATCGTCCTCCCTTTCTCCTCGTCGGCCAGCGACGGGTCCCCGACGTTGCCGAGGTCGGAGAACTCGACAGCGTCGAACGCGACCTGCACCCCTTCGACGAACCTTCCCCACGGCGCGTAGGCGCCGCGATCGGCGCTCGCGTCCGCCATGCGGTCTATGCGGACAGACTCGGGGTCGATGACAAGCATCGCGCTCGTCTCGACCGCACCTCCGTGCGCGTCCGCTTGCGGGAAGAGCGCGGCAAGCGTCTCTGGGACGGCCAGCCACCAGTTGAACGTGAACGCGTAGACGGACTCCCCGCGCAACCGAAGCGCCGCCTCGGCCAGGGGTGCCGCATTCGAGCCGTGGCCGTTCACGAAGACCAGGCGGAGAATCCCGTGTGCGCCGAGCGACCGGCCGCAGGAGATCGCGAGGTCGCGGAGTTGGTCCGGAGACACGGAGAGGGTACCGGGGAACTGCCGGTGCTCGCGGGAGACGCCGACGGTCAGAGCCGGAAGAAGAAGGCGATCGCCTCGGCCCGCCACAACGCGCCCGAGGTGAGAGGCAATCGCGGCATCCGTGCCAAGCGGCAGGACAGGGCCGTGCTGTTCAACGGCGCCGACCGGAAGGAGAGCCACGCAGTCAACGGGAAGCCGAGCAACCTCCTCCCACGTCATCCTGACGAGTTCCACTGGATTCCTCCTGAGCGGCCGTCGGCCATGATAGCTTCCCCGCGACCGTGAGGGAAGCGGTGCTGCGGTCCGTGACCGCGAGTTCGCGACCCGGTAGTATCGACCGGTTCGATGCCGTACAGACTCGTCGAGTGAGGGGGGCTGGGATGTCGACGTGGGCGATTCCCTTGGCTGTCGGCGCCGCCGCGGCGTGGGCGTTGGGGATGACAGCAGCCAAGCCGGCCCTGCGGTCCTGGGACGGCCTGTCGTACCTTCTCGGACGCTGGGTTCTGGTCGCGCTGCTCGCACTCCTCTACGCGGGGATCAGCGGACGACTCACGTTCCCGGGGTGGAGACCTACGGCGATGGCGGCCCTCGCCGGCGTCCTCGACGCCGCCGCGGGAGGAATCTTGTACGTGACGGCCCTCCAGAGAACGTCCGCTTACCGGGCGACGACCCTCTCCAACACGGCACCCTTCTGGGGTGTCCTTGCCTCCGTCTTGTTCCTCGGCGAGCCGCTACGGTGGGGCGTCGTCGTGGCGGCGGGGCTGGTGGTCATCGGCGCGTGGTACCTGACGGAGCGGGACACCGCGAACGGGAGGCCGTCGGATCCGTTCGGGACCTTTCTGGCCCTCTCGGCGGGGATCCTGTGGGGATTCGCCGAAACCGTCCCGTCGAAGCTCGCCCTCGAGGGAGGCCTTTCCCCGTCGACGCTTCTCTTCGTCTTCGCCGTCGCCGGCGTCCTCGGCCTGCTCGCGCTGATGCCGCTCCTGCGGCGTCGCGTTCCGCGCCGGGCCGATCGCCGCGGGCTCCGCTTCGTACTGCTTTCCGCCGTCGGCGGCGCGTTCCTCGGATGGATTCTGTGGCTCGTCGCTCTCACCCGGGCGCCGGCCAGCGTCCTCTCCCCGGTGCGCGGCGCGACGATGATCTTCGCGTTCGCCTACTCCGTCGTCTTCCTGCGCGAGCGACCGACGCGCCGAGCGATTGTCGGCCTCGCGTTCGCCGTGGCGGGCGTCTTCCTCGTCGTGTTCGTCGTCTAGGACGAGCAGCTTGCGGCGATCTGCCGCCCCAATGCGAAGGCTTCCTCGAGGCACTTGGGGGACTCGGCAATCGGGATGTCGCGGTCGGTCTCCGGGTCGTAGGTCTGGCAAGCCATCGAGTGGCATCGGCTCCCAAACGCTCGAGTGATCCGGTTCAGCCACTCGACCATCGACCCGTAGTAGTGGCGGTACCCGATGAGGAGGACGAAGTCCTTCCCCCCGAAGTACGCGGGAGAGACCGCGGCCTCGAGGCGATCGAGGAGCGTCTTCAGCTGCGACGTCATGTACCCCCAGAACATCGGCGTCGCCAGAACGACGACGTCCGCCTCCCGCAGAGCGGGATAGACCGCCTGCATGTCGTCCTGCACGACGCACCCCGCCGAACCGCCGTCGCCGCCGCATCCCATGCACGCGGCTCCCCGACAGTGGGCGATGTTCATGTCGATCGCATAGAAGTGGCGAACCTCGTGCCGACCTTCTTCGGCCATCCCCGCCAGAAAGCGTTCGGCCAGGGTGTCCGTGTCCCCGCCCTTGCGGGCGCTGCCATGCAGAACCAGAACCCTCACGCGACCTCCTTCTCGACGGCGCCTGTGCCCAAGGTGATAGCCCGACGTCTCAACAGCGTCTCCCCGCGCCGCAGCCCCGCCACTGCTTGGCGATCCCACGGAAGCGCGGTATCGTACGCGATGCGAGCATGCGAGAGTCCAACAAGGAGGGGCACATGCACGGGTTCCTGTCGTTTCGGAAGTTCTTCACGCCGGAGCTGATCCACGTCGTCTTCTGGATCGGCATCGGGGTCTGCGTCCTTCGAGGCATCACGATGATGGCGACGGCCAGCGTCTATCACCAAGCCATGGGAATCGTGGACGGCCTCATCGTCCTCTTCGTCGGCCCCGTCATCGTCCGCGTCGTCTGCGAGATTCTGATGGCCGTCTTCCAGATGCACGAGTCGATCACCCGAGACCGCGTCTAGGAGAGCCGATGTCGAAGAAGTATGAGGTCCTTCGCCAGGTCATCGAAGAACGAAGGACGGTTCGCCGGTACACGGACGCCCCGGTTCCGGAAGAGGACGTCCGGCGAATCCTCGATGCGGCCCGCTACGCGCCGAGCTCGGGGAACGAGCAGCCGTGGAAGTTCCTCGTCGTGCGCGATCGCAAGCGAATCAACGAGCTGCGCGATGTCGCCGTGCGCACCACCCTCGACTACTGCCGGACGAAGCTCGGGATGAGCGCCGAGCAAGCCGAGGAACAGCAGAAGACGCAGACAGAGTATGTCACCGGCTGCCTCTCTGCCCCCGTGCTCGTCGCCATCCTCGTCGACAAGGAAGCGAAGTGGGCCAGCTACAGCCGGCACGACGGGGCTCTGGCAGCGGCAAACCTGATGCTCGCCGCCCGCGCGCTGGGCTACGGAACGATCTACGGCACCGACGGCGTTCCCGAGGCCGCCGTCCGCAAGGTGTTCTCGATCCCCGAGCGGTATGAGTTCGTGATCCTCACTCCGATCGGGGTGCCCGAAGACTGGCCCAAGGCGCCCGAGAGGAAGGACCTCGAGTCGTTCCTCGTCTACGAGCGGTTCGAGTGACGGTCGCACAACCTGACCGCAGAACGGAGGGTGGATGGGATGAGCAAGCGAACCCAAGCGTGGATTGCGGACGTCGTCCGCGAAGTGGAGAAGAACACGGACACGGCGACGTGCGCGCGCATCCTCGAATCGTGTGGCCGCCACTGCGCGCCGTCGAGCCTGATCCAGAAGACCAAGGAGATCTACAAGAGCTCAGCCGGGGTCCCCGAGTTCCTCGCCCGTCTCGGCGAGGTCTTCGACGCCCTCCAGATCGAGGACGGCGCCGTCTACGTCGTCTACCCCCAATGCTACTGCGACCAGATCAAGGGCATCCCCACAGGCGACGTGCCGGACGCCTACTGCAACTGTTCCGTGGGGTGGATCCGCGAGGTTTTCGAGCAGGCCATCGGGCGCCCGGTGAAGGTCGAGCGCGTCACGACGGTCATCTCGGGCGGCGACGAGTGCCGATTCCGCGTCGTCCTCTAGAGCATCCCCATCGTCGTTTGCGACAGCCGGCCACGGAAGATGGAGCAGAGAGAAGCCGGATCTTGGCGGTCTCCGGCCGCACGCGCTAGGGCTCCGCGTTGGTTCCGGCCGACCCCAGCGCCGCGACGAACGCCGCGAATCCGAGCTCGTGCCGGCGAGCGATGGACTCGCGGATGAAGCGGAACTGGAAGTACCCGTAGCGATACGGGTCGCCGGCAAGGCTCGGGTAGAAGGCGTTGAAGTACGTTACCGGATCGAGCGACGCGGGCGTCGGGTCGGAGAGCCGCTCGAGGGCGCCCGCAAGAAGCGCGTCCAGACGGAGAAGGCGGTCTTCGCTCTCCGGGAACAGGTTGTAGAACGCGACCGCGCCGTCGTTGGCCGAAATCTCTGCGTGGTAGTAGTCCAGCTCGGCGCCCTTCACGGTCTGCAGCCAGTGCGTCAACTCATGGGCGACGAGAAACCAGCCGAACAGCTCCGCAAACAGCTCCCGTGCCAGAGCTTCGTCCCCGGCCGTCAGGGTCAAGAAGAAGTTCACCGTGGATTCCTGCGGAGGCCAGTACGGAATCACGATCCGGTGGGTCTTCTGGCTGAAGTGCGCCAAGTACGGGGTGTTGAGAACGGCGACCTCGGGAAGCGGACCGACGTCTCCCCCAGCCTCGGACACGGCCCGCGCGTAGGTCTCTACCGTACGCTCGATGTCCGCTTGGATCGCCGCAGGGGCGGCGGAAGGGCACGTGGTCTGTGCCAGTCCGAGGACGCCGATCCCGCACACGGCGAACCACGCCATCCACAACGCACCCGCCCGCTTCCAGCGCTTGTCGATGTCCACGGGTTCCATCCTCCCGAGAGTCGTGAAGAGGATGCTCGAATCCGCGCGGCTCTTCTAGGTTCCGCAGCCCTTGACAGAGATCGGGAGAATGGATATCGTTCGCTACTTAACAATTAGCCGGTTGATGATTGAGGAGCAAACCGAATGAACCACCACCCACGACAGCCAGAGGAGATGACGCTCGGACAGCTGCTGACCGAGGTCGCTCGGCTGACCGGTGACCGACTCCGCATCCAGATGAAACAGATCGGCCTTCACCGCGCTCAGGCCTTCGCCCTTTTCTGCCTGTGGCACCGCGACGGGCTGGCGCAGAACGAACTCGCGAGAAGAGTTCACGTCACGCCGGCGGCGGTGACGCCCATGCTCCAGCGCATGGAGCGCGACGGCTGGGTGGAGCGCCGAACCGACCCGGACGATCAACGCATCTCGAGGGTCTACATGACGGACAAGGCACGAGCGCTCCGCCGGCAGGCATCGGGCGTGTTCCGTGATCTCGACGCAGAGGTTGCAGGGGCGCTCTCGGCCGACGAGCGTGATGCTTTGCGGGAGCTTCTGATGAAGGTCCATGAGGAGTTCCGACGGCACATGGCACCGCTCCACCAGCACCGGTTCGGTTGGCTCCCCGGCGATGACGACCAGGAGGAAGGTTCGTGAAGTCACTCATGCGGCTGTACCGGTTCGTGGGCCCGTACAAGTGGAAGGCGCTCGGCGCGCTCGCCCTCCTGCTGGGTATGGTGGCGGCCGATCTTGCCATCCCGCGGCTGTCGCAGCGGATCATCGATCAGGGCATCGGACACCAGAACCTCCACGTCGTCTGGACCACGGCCCTCATCATGCTCGGCACGGCGCTCGCGAGCGCCGGCTTCGCCGTCGTGAACAACGCGTTGTCCGTGCAAGTCGGGCAGGGATTCGCCGCCGACGTTCGCAGCGCACTGCTCCGCAAGGTTCAGAAGTTCTCATTCGGGAACCTCGACCGGCTGCAGACCGGCCAACTCGTCGTTCGGTCGACGAGCGACGTCAACTTCGTTCAGATGATCGTCCAGATGTCGCTCCGCATCCTCACCCGCGCGCCGGTCTGGATGCTCGGCGCCATCGGGTTCCTGTTCGCCACAAGCATCGAACTCGGGTGGATCGTGCTCGCCTTCTTCCCCGTCATCATCCTGTTCATGGTCGTCTTCACCGGCCCGGCGACCAAGATGTTCCTTGCCGTGCAGAAGCGGCTCGACCGGTTGAACACGGTCCTTCAGGAGAACCTGGCCGGCGTCCGCGTCGTCAAGGCGTTCGTGCGCGAGGATCAGGAAATCGAGCGCTTCGGGTCCGCGAACGAGGCGCTGACCGCGCAATCGATTCGGGTGTTCCGCGTGCTCGCGCTCCTCATGCCGCTCATGATGGTGGTCATGAACGCGGCCGTGATCGTGGCCCTATGGTTCGGCGGGTCCATGGCGCTCGAAGGGCGCATGACGGTGGGACAGGTTGTCGCCTCGGTCAACTACCTGTCGATGGCGCTCTTCCCGCTCCTGATGCTCGCCGGAATGGTGGCCCCGCTGGCCGCCGCCGATGCCTCGGCCAGCCGAATCCTGGAGGTCCTCGACGGCGAGCCCGAGGTCAAGGAGCGGCCCGGAGCGAAGGCGCTCACGGCTCCGCGCGGCCGGATCGCCTTCGAGAACGTGTCGTTCGCCTACGGCGGCAACGGCGCTGACCCCGTCCTCCGCGACGTCAGCTTCGTCGCCGAGCCGGGTGAGACCGTGGCGATTCTCGGCGCCACCGGGTCGGGCAAGTCGACGCTCATCCACCTCATCCCCCGGTTCTACGACGTGACCGCCGGACGGGTGACGTTCGACGGAGTCGACGTCCGCGACCTGACGATCACGGCGCTGCGGTCGCACATCGGCATCGCACTGCAGGAAGCCGTCCTGTTCAGCGGTACGATCCGTGACAACATCTGCTACGGGCGACCCGACGCATCGCAGACGGAGATCGAGGCGGCGGCGGCCGCCGCCCAAGCGGCCGAGTTCATCTCCTTCCTACCGAACGGCTACGACACCGTGATCGGAGAGCGAGGCACGACGCTCTCCGGCGGGCAGCGTCAACGTTTGGCCATCGCCCGCGCGCTCGTTGTGCGCCCCAAAGTCCTCATTCTCGACGACTCGACGAGCGCGGTGGACATCGAAACCGAGGTGAAGCTCCAGGACGCCTTGGATCGCCTCGTCTCGGAGTCGGAGCACGTGACGACTCGATTCATCGTCGCACAGCGGATTTCCACCGTGCTCCTGGCCGACAAGATCCTCGTCCTCGACGGCGGGCGAATCGCCGCCGCAGGCACTCACCAGGAGTTGATGGAGACGAGCCCCGTGTACCGGGAGATCTACACCTCGCAGTTGGGAGACGGCCGGCGCCCGGCGGCCGGCGCGGATGGGTCGGCGTCGGCGGCCGACGAGGGCAGATCCACGTCAGCGGCCGACGCAGATCGGTCAGCGTCGGCGGCCGACGCAAATCGGTCGGCTGGGGAGGGGCGCCATGACTGAGGCCCGCACACAGCAGACCTCCAGACCTCGCATGCCGGGTCCCGGCCCTGGGCCTCGCGGCCACGGAATGATGGCCGTCGAGCGCGCGAAGAACGTGCGTGGGACCCTGAGCAGGCTGGTGCGGTACGCCGCGCCCTACCGAACTGCTCTCGTCGTCGTCATCGTCCTCGCCGCGGTGAGCACCGGCATGGGACTCGCCGGCCCGTACCTCTTAGGGAAAGGCGTCGACGCCATCATCCAGATCGCCATGGGCCGAGCCGGGATAGACGCCCTGTTCCGGATCATCCTCACCATGATTGGCGTCTACGCCGTATCGTGGGTCGCGAGCGCCGCCCAAGGGTGGATCGTCGCAGGCGTGGCGCAGAAGATGATGCGCGCGCTCCGCGCGGAGCTGTTCGACCACATGCAGACCTTGTCGCTCCGCTTCTTCGACTCGCGGACGTCGGGCGATTTGATGAGCCGCCTCACGAACGACATGGATGCCGTGAGTCGGGTCCTGTCGCAGAACATCACACAGCTCTTCTCTGGAATCCTGACTCTGGTCGGAGTGCTCGTCATCATGTTCGTCCTCAATCCACTCCTCGCGCTCGGAACCCTTGTGGCGTTCCCGTTGATGGTCGGACTGGTCGGACTGGTCGGGTCGAAGACACGCAAGGCGTTCCGCGGCTATCAGGCGAACCTGGGGGCGCTGAACGGCATCCTCGAGGAGGCGTACAGCGGCCAACGGGTCGTCATGGCCTACGGGCAGCAGGACGCGGTTCTTCAGAAGTTCGACGCAGCCAACGAGGCCGTGCGCAAGGTGGGAACCCACGCGATGACCTACTCCCTCCTCGTCATGCCGCTGATGGGCATTCTTTCCAACGCCAACATCGCGATCGTCGCCGGACTCGGAGGGTGGATGACGATCGTCGGCACGGCCACTATCGGCACGATTGCGTCGTTCATCGGGTACTCGAACCGATTCGCCGAGCCGTTGCGCATGCTCGGCGATCTCTACAACCAGGTTCAGGCGGCCGTGGCCGGCGCGGAGCGTATCTTCGGCATCATCGACACCGCTCCCGACCAAACCGATCCGGAGAACGCGGCTGAGTTGGGGCGCATCGAGGGCGATGTTCTCTTCGACCACGTGACGTTCTCGTACGTGCCGGGCGTGCCCGTCCTGAGGGATGTCTCCCTGCACGCGCGGCCCGGAGAGCGGATTGCCCTCGTCGGCCCCACCGGTGCTGGCAAGACGACGATGGTGAACCTTCTGTCGCGGTTCTACGACTTGGACTCCGGCTCCATCAAGATCGACGGAATCGACGTGCGCCAGGCGTCGCGCGCCAGCCTGCGCCGCAACCTCGGAATCGTACTGCAGCAGTCGTTCTTGTTTGCGGAGAGCGTGATGGAGAACATTCGCTACGGGCGGCCGGATGCGACCGACGAGGAGGTCATCGCCGCCGCCACCCTCGCGCGGGCCGACGGATTCATCCACCGCCTCCCGAAGGGGTACTCGACGGTCCTGGCGGAGCGCGGCGCGAATCTGTCCGAGGGGCAGCGTCAGCTGATCGCGATCGCGCGAGCGATCCTCGCCGATCCGCGCATTCTCATCCTGGACGAGGCAACGTCGAGCGTGGACACGCGCACCGAGGTGCGCATCCAGGAAGC
>JAPLGD010000018.1 GCA_026390345.1 Candidatus Bipolaricaulota bacterium
CGCCTTCGGCGCCGGCTGCGTGGCGGGAATGGTCACGGGCCTCCTCCACACGCGCTTGGGAATCACCGACCTCCTCGCCGGCGTTCTGTCGATGATCATGCTCTACTCGATCAACCTGCGGATCATGGGAAAGCCGAGCATCTCGCTCCTCCGCGTCGCCACGTTGTCGGACGTGGTCGAGCGCATTCTGTCGCCGCTCGGCGCGGTTGCGATCCTCGTCGCCTTGGCTGGGATGGCGCTCCTGATCAAGTTCGTCCTGGACGCGTTCTTCCGCACGGAGTTCGGGCTCGCGCTGCGAGCCACGGGCGACAACGAGGCGATGATCGTGGCGCAGGGGGTCAACACGAAGTCGATGAAGGTGTTCGGCCTCGCGCTCTCCAACGGCCTCGTCGCGTTGTCGGGGGCGCTCGTGGCCCAATACAGCGGCTTCGCCGACGTTGGGATGGGCGTGGGAACGATCGTCACAGGGCTCGCCGCCGTCATCGTAGGCGGGTCTCTCATCCGCTCGCGGCGAATCGGGTGTTCGCGCTGCGGTACGGGTACCTGATCGGATTCCAGGCGAGCGACCTCAAGCTCGTCACATCCCTCATCGTCATCGTCGCGCTCGTCATCCCGACCGTGCGCGAACGGCTCATGCGAAAGGTAGGATCATGCTAGATGTCCTCGGAGTGGAGAAGCGATTCCGATCCGGAGCGGACGAGGTCCTGGCGCTCGCAGGGATCGACCTGCACCTTGACCGCGGCGACTTCCTCACCGTGATCGGCTCGAACGGCGCGGGAAAGAGCACGCTGCTCCACGTGATCTGCGGCGTTCTCCTCCCGACGACCGGGCGCGTTCGTCTCGGTGGCGTCGACGTCACGGGCACGCCGGCGTACCGGCGCGCCCGGCGGATCAGCCGGATCGTCCAGGATCCGATGAAGGGCACGGCGCCCTCGATGACCGTGGCGGAGAACCTCGCCCTGGCGTCGAAGCGTCGCGGCCGAACTCTGCGACGCGCGATTTCCCGACGCCGGCGGGCGGCCTTCGTCGAGCGGCTCTCCGACCTCGGGATCGACCTTACGACGCGACTGGACGACCCCGTTTCGACTCTGTCGGGCGGCGAGCGTCAGGCGCTCGCCGTGTCGATGGCCACCCTGTCGCGCCCCGACCTCCTCCTGCTCGACGAGCACACTGCCGCGCTCGACCCGAAGAACGCAGAGAGGATCGTCGAGTTGACGCGTGCGTTCGTGGAGGAGGCAAGCCTGACCACGATCATGGTCACGCACAACATGGACCAGGCGATCGATCTCGGCAACCGGCTCGTGATGATGCACAAGGGACAGATCGTCCACGAGGTTCGGGACGAGGCGAAGCAAGAGACACGGGTATGCGATCTCATCGAGCTCTTCTCCCGGCGACACGTGGCCGACGACGAGCTTCTCCTCAATTCCGTGTAGCGGGCGCCCGCTCAGCGACCGGCCCCGTGGCACTTCTTGTACTTCTTGCCGGAGCCGCAGGGGCACGGATCGTTCCGTCCCGGCGTGGCCGCGACGTGCACAGGCCGGTGGGCGTCGGGGGCCGGAGCCTCCGCGCGCGGGGGCGGAAGAGGGCGTTCTCCTCCGTGAACAAAGCGGACCGGTTGCCGAGGCGCGGTCGACGTGGTGGTCGACGTGCCTTCGCCCACGGAAAGCCGAGGGTTCAGGAGCATCCGGACGATCTTCTCCGCGGTGCTTGCCAGCATCTCCTGGAACAGGACGAACGACTCGCGCTTGAACGCTACGAGCGGGTCCGTCCCCGCGTACGCTGTCCAGCCGATCCCGCCCTTGAGGTCGTCTAGGTTCAAGAGGTGGGTTCTCCACGCCTCGTCGAGCGTCATCAGAATGAGGTAGCGGCCGACGAACGGGAACGGCTCACCGATTCTCTCTCGCTGTCGGGCGAGGGCCTGATCGAGCTCTGCGATGACCGAACCGACGATCTCGGGAGCCCGGGCATCGCTCCACGCCCCGTCGTCGACCGGTCCGAATGTCGACAGCTCATGAGAAAGCCCCTCGAGATTCCACTCGTGGGGCGGGCGGTCCTTGTGAGCGTAGGTCGAGACCATGTTCTCGGCGAACTCCTCGAACAGGTCGTGGAGGTATTCCGCGAGGTCCTCCTCCGCTCCCTCGGGGAAGCGCCCCGCGTCCTGGCGCGGCGGGAGAAGGAACCGGTCGCGAAGCGCGTAGATCGCCTCGCGTTGCTTGGCCAGGACGAGGTCGTACTCGAGCAGGTGTTTGCGAATCTCGAAGTTCCGACCCTCGACGCGCTTCTGCGCGCGACGAATCGCACCCGTGAGGAGGTTGTGCTCAATCGCCTCTCCCTCCTTCATGCCGATGCGGTCCATGATTTGCCCGATCCGCTCGCCGCCGAAAATCCGCAGGAGGTCGTCCTCGAGCGAGAGGTAGAACTGCGAGGATCCGGGATCCCCCTGCCGCCCGGCGCGTCCGAGGAGCTGGTTGTCGATGCGGCGGGATTCATGGCGCTGGCATCCGATGACGTGCAGTCCGCCGATCTCGGCAACCCCTTCGCCAAGCTTGATGTCCGTCCCGCGCCCCGCCATGTTCGTGGCGACGGTGATCGCCCCGTGCTGCCCGGCGTCTGCGACGATCTCCGCTTCCTTCTCGTGGTACTTGGCGTTCAGGACCGTGTGCGGGAGCTTGCGGGCCTTCAGGAGGTGCGAGACGACCTCCGACTTCTCGATCGAGTTCGTGCCAACCAGGACGGGTCTTCCCTGCTCGTGCAGCCGAGCGATCTCGTCGGCAATCGCCTCGTACTTCGACCTCCGCGTGCGGTAGATCGCGTCCGGCTTCGCTTCCCGGCAGAGAGGGCGGTTTGTGGGGATCTCGAGCACGGGGAGCGCGTAGATCTGCTTGAATTCTTCCTCTTCTGTCTTCGCCGTTCCCGTCATGCCGCACAGGCCCTTGTACAGCTGGAAGTAGTGCTGCAGCGTGATCGTGGCCAGGGTCTGGGATTCGCGCTGGATCGTCAGCCCCTCCTTCGCCTCGATCGCCTGGTGAAGTCCGTCGGAGTAGCGCCGGTCCGGCATGAGGCGACCGGTAAACTCGTCGACGATCATCACGCGGCCGTCCTTGACGATGTACTGCTGCTCCTTTGTGAACATGTGGAGCGCGCGCAGCGCGTTTTCGATGTAGTGCAGTGTCTCGGCATATTCGGGGGAGAACAGGTTCTCGACCCGCAGGTCGCTCTCCGCCCTGTGAATCCCGGCGTCCGTCAAGGTGAGCCGCTTGGACTCTTCGTCGATCTCGAAGTCCTCGTCGCGGCGGAACCGCCGCACAAGCGAGGCGAACTTCTTGTACAGGTTGTAGGAGTCGGCCGTCGAGCCGGAGATGATCAGCGGGGTGCGCGCCTCGTCGATCAGGATGTTGTCGATCTCGTCCACGATCGCGAAGTCGAGCCGCCCCTGGACCTTGTCACCGGACGACAGGACCATGTTGTCGCGCAGGTAGTCAAAGCCGAACTGGTTGTTGGTCCCGTACGTGATGTCGGCCGCGTAGGCGGCCTGGCGCTCCTCCGGGGTGGAGTCCTCCTGGAGGAGGCCGACGGTGAGGCCGAGGAACTCGTAGATCGGCCCCATCCACTCCCGGTCGCGTCGGGCGAGGTAGTCGTTGACGGTGACCACGTGGACCTTGCCGACCAGGGCGTTCAGGTACGCGGGGAGCGTCGCGACGAGCGTCTTGCCCTCTCCGGTCTGCATCTCGGCGATCCGGTGCTCGTCGAGGACGATCGCGCCGATGATCTGCACGTCGAACGGTCTCAGCCCAACCGTCCGTTTCGCAACCTCTCGGACGACAGCGAACACCTCCGGACGCACGTCCTGCCTCGTCTCGCCGTCGCCCAGGCGATCGCGGAATCCGACCGTCTTCGCTCGCAGCGCGTCGTCGGAAAGCGCCGCCATGTCGTCGGCCATCGCGCCGACACTCTCCATCTCACGGTCGAACCGTTTGAGCTGCTGTGCGGTGGTCTGCCCAAGCAGGAAGTCCATCCCGCGACGTACACTATCCATCGGCATGTCGGATCACGCGGTCAGTATAGGAACGGCGCTTTGCGGGCGCAAGGAACTACGAGGCTCCGAGGGTCTTCAGCCGTTCTTGCACGAAGTCCCGCTCGCTGCGCAGCGTCGTGACCTGCCCGCGCAGGGCGGCGTACTCGGCGGCCGTCAATCCGGCGGGGGACGCGATCTTCCTTTCCGCGGTCGTGAGGGCGGCGTCAGTGAGCTGTAGCGCCCGCTCGTATGCGGCGCGTGCCTCGGCGCGGTTCCCCCGAGCCAGGTGGAGATTGCCGAGGGTGATCCACGCGGGCTCGAACTTCGGGGCGTCGCCAATGAGGCGCTCGATCTTCTCCGTCGCCGTCGCGTAGTCCTTCTCCTGGATCGAGATCGTCGCGTCGATGAATCGTGCCTTGACCATCATGTCGTCGCCCGGCTTCGAAGCGATCAGGACTTCGATCCTCTCCCGCGCCTCGCTGGTCTTCCCCTCCCGAGTCGCGAGTTCTGCGTAGGCCAGGTAGACCGCTTCGTCGATGAACCGCGTGAAGCAGCGGTCGAAGTTCGCGAGGGCCTCGGCGCGGTTCCCGATCTGCGCGTTCGCCGCGCCAAGGTAAAAGTAGGTCTGCTGAGGCGAGAAGTCGAGCCTCGCGCTCTGCTCGAGCGTCACAATCGCCTGCTGCGGCGACCCGGCCTGCAGCTGGGCGATTCCGCGGCCCATGAGCACGTTGGCGCGGAGGTCTCTCACCGCGATGACCGAGACCCCAAGGCCCAGAGCGAGCCCGACGAGGACGAGGCTTCGCAGGGTCCAGCCTCGCAGCGTCACCGTCCACGTGGCCGTGGTCCCGTACCCCGGCGACCACGCCAACCCGCAGAAAAGGACGCCAGCCAGGACCGAGGTCGGAAGATGCGCCGGAAAGCTGACGAACGCATGCGCGAGAAGCGTCACGAGTCCGGCGGAGTAGAGGAGGAGGTCCATCCGATCTCCCTCATCGGGGTTCCTGCGCACCCGGAGCCAGAGGGCCACCGGAAACACAACGATGAGGAAGCCGAGCGCGAGGATGCCGAGCGCCCCCAACTCCGCGGCGACCTGGACGTAGTCGTTGTGTGCTTGGGCCGCGCGCGGGATGTACCAGTCGTACGCCGCGCCCCGCGGGCTGGCCAGGAACTCCGCCTTGTAAGGGACGAAGTTGATCTTGTAGTTGCCGAGCCCGACCCCCGTGACGGGGTGATCCTTCAACATCTCGAGGCCGATCCACCAGTCCCACGACCGCGTGCGGCCGGAGTTCGCCTCCCACACTCGACCGATCCACGACGTCCCGTCGGCGGACAGACCGACCACCGAGTTCAGGGGACCGGACGGCGCCTCGACGAGGAACATGAACGCGAGAAGCACGACGAGCGCGACGAGCCATCGCCGGGCCGCGCGCAGCGGCTCGATCGGCCGGAAGACGATCCACAGAACGAGCAAAGCCGCGGCGCCGACGATGATGGCCGCAATCGGCCCCGTCTGCTGGACCAGCATCAAGGTTCCGAAGTTGAACGCGATGAGGACGAGAGCCACGCCCCGGAGGACCCGCGAACGGAGGCGGAAGAGGAGAATGATCGACGGAAGGATCAGGTACGAGAGCAGTCCACCGAGGTACTCCTTGTTGCCGAGGGTCGCGATGATCTGCTGCAGGCCGACGCCCTCCGCCGCACCCTCCATCACGCCAAGGTACTGCAGGAGCGCGTAGAGGGAGACGAGCGAAACGGAGGCCAAGAACGAAGAGAGGAGCAGGGCCGCGTCGCGCTTGTCGCGGGCCGCGTGCTGAATCAGGACGAGGAGCTGGAAGAACACGAGCACGAGGACGAGGCTCTGGATGACCACGCGACCGTTCGTCGCGGTCAAGAGCGAGAAGAGCGACGCCGCGACCAGGGCTCCAACCGGCGCGGCAATCCACGGAATCCGAATCTCCCACGCCCCGCGGCGCCACGCGTCGATGCCCCAGGCCGCCGACAGGATCGACACCGCCACGGTGGCGACGATCGTCTTCCCGTACCCGTACTCGCTGATCCCCGGCCAGATGAAAAGGGGAAGGGCGAAGATCACGAACGCGAGCGCGTAGAGGAAAAGGCGGTCAAACCGAAAAGCTGACAGCTTCGGGGTCTCCGGCTTCCGCTTCGCCGTCTTCCGCGACGTCGCCATGATGGCCCGATTATACGGGGTCTCTCGTTTCGGAGGGAAGCCGGCCCGTGTCTGCGGTTCGCACCGCCGTCCAGAGGGAGACGAGGCGCGGCCAGAGACGGGGGTTCGAAACCACACGAGACAGGATGCGGCTCGGATGATCAATATCCGCCTCGCGGGCGATGAACCCGGCGAGCTCCTCGTCCCGGAGCGCCACGAGCGCGGCGTCGAGGGCGGCGTCGGACATCGAGCGCAGGATCGAGCGCGCGGCTCCGCCAAACCGGAGTTCGCCTCCCACCGCCCGACGGCACGCCTCCTCGTACCGGGCGAGACGGCCCTGGGACACGTCTCCGTCTCGCGCGGCGGCCGCCGCCGCGCGGCCGGCGAGCCGGGCGCAAACCCCGCCGACGTAGAGTCCCCCGCCCGACCAAGGCTTCACCTGCGCGGCGGCGTCCCCGACGAGGAGCACGCCGTCGCCGACGATCGGCGCGACGGGAGGAATCGGGATCGGCGCCGCAATCGACGAGATCACCCGAGCTTCGGGAAGGCGCTGGGCGACGAGGCGCCCGAGAACCTCCGATGGGTCGAGCGGGTCGGAGACGGCAACCCCGACGCGCCGCCGACCGGGCTCCGCCGGCACGGACCACGCGAAGAATCCCGGAGCGACGCCTCGGCCGACGAACACCTCGACGGTGTCTTCCGGTCCCTCGACAACAACCTCGACCTGAACGGCTCGGAGGATCTCCGCGGGAGTCGCCAGCCCGAACCATCTCGCCGTCTCGCTCTCCGGACCGTCGGCACCGACAACGACCCCGACCTCGACCGTGTTGACGCCACCCTGCCCGCGCACGCGAACCTCGCCTCGCTTCGCGCCGACGGCCGACGTCCCGAGCCGCACCTCGACTCCGGCCGCGGCGGCGCGCTCCAAGAGCTCGCGCTCGAGGTCGGCTCGATCCACGACCACCGCCTTGTCGGAGGCGGCGCGCAGGATCGCGTGGGCGTTCGGGCCGTGCACGGCGACAGCGCGGATCCTCCGGAGAACGGAACGCTCGGACGCGCCCAGCGCCGTGAGGGCGTGGCCGCTGACGAGCCCGGTACACGGCGACGGCCCTTCGATGCGGCTTCGCCGTTCGACGAGGAGGACCGTGGCGCCTTCCTCAGCCGCCGTGCGCGCGGCGGCTGCGCCGATGGGTCCTCCCCCCACGACGACGACATCGTAGGATGACATCGGAATCTCAGAACCCCTCGATCTTCGGGGCGCGGGTCATGATCCGGTCAACGAGCGAGAGGGCGTCGGTTTCTCCCCGCAGCAGCTGGTCGACGGCCTCCGTGATCGGCATCTCGATCCCCCGCGCCTCGGCCATCTCTCGGACGACGCTCGTGGCGTAGACGCCCTCCGCGACCATGACCATCCCGCGCAGGATCGACTCCAGGGATTCCCCTCGTCCCAGGCGTTCCCCAACGAGCCGGTTGCGGCTGTGTCGGCTCGTGCACGTCGTGACGAGGTCCCCCAGCCCGGACAGACCGAAGAACGTCGCGTCCTCGGCGCCGAACGAGCGCCCGAAGCGAACCATCTCCGCCAGTCCGCGCGCGATGAGTGCCCCACGGCTGTTGTCTCCGTACCCGAGCCCGTCGGCAATGCCCGTCGCCACGGCAATGATGTTCTTGACGCTCGCGCACAGCTCGACGCCGCGAATGTCGTCCGACAGGTAGATGCGGAACCTCGGCGTCGCAACCGCGTCCACGAGTTGCCGCCCGAGATCCAGGTTCTTCCCGGCGAGAACGACCGCCGTCGGGATGTCCCGTCCGACCTCTTCCGCGTGGCTCGGGCCGGACAGGGTGAAGACCTCGGCGTCCGGAATGTGAAACCCGATCACCTCGGACATCGTCCGACGCGACTCGCGGTCGAGGCCTTTGGCCAAGTTGATGAGCGTCGGCGACCCCGTCAGCACCGGGGCGATCCGGTGCAGAAGCTCGTTCATTCCGAAGGACGGGACCGCAAGGAAGAGCGCATCGGCGTCCAGCGCGACGAGGACGTCGCTTGTCACCACGAGTCGGTCTCGCGGGAGGATGACGCCCGGCAAGTACCGGACGTTCTCGCGCGCCTTGTCGATCGCCTCCGCGAGCTCGGGACGGCGCGCCCAAAGGGTCGTCTCATGGCCGGCATTCGCTAGGAGCCGCGCGAGCGCCGTGCCCCATCCTCCGGCTCCGAGAACGGAGAGCTTCATCCTTCCGAAAGCGGCGGGAGGTTGAGGGGCAGCGCCACGCCGTCCTGCTGGCCAATCCACTGGACCGCCGCGGCAATCGGGTCCCCGTCTTCGGGGACCGCGATGTCCGGTGTGAGGCCGACTTCCTGGACCACTTTTCCGGACGGCGTGAAGTACTCGCCCGCCGTGATCTTCAACGCGGATCCGTCCGGGAAGTCGATCATCTGCTGGTAGACGCCCTTGCCGAACGACGTCTCCCCGATGAGGATCGCCATCCGGTTGTCCCGGATGCCGCCCGCCGTGATCTCCGCCGCACTCGCGGAGCCGCGGTTGATCAGGATGGCGAGTGGAAGGTTCGGGATGCGATTTCCTTTGGAGTAGTACTTCTTCTCGCCGCTCAGTCGGTCGTGGACGAGAAGCACGACCCCCTCGTCGACGAACCGGCTGCAGACCGAGATCGCCGCCGGCATGAGGCCGCCGGGGTTGTTTCGCAGGTCGAGGACAAGTCCCGACATCTGGGCGAGGTCGAACGACGCAAGCGCCCCGTCGACCTCGACCACCGTGTCCGACTCAAAACGCAGAATGCGGATGTAGCCGATCTTCCCGTCCTCGAGGGTCTTGCTCTCGACCGGATCGATGACGATGAGGCTACGGACGATCGGGATGTCCACAACTTGACCGTCCTCGTGGCGGACGGTCAGCGTGACCGTCGTTCCGATCTCGCCTCGAATGCGGGTCGACGCGCCGGACAGCGTGACCTTCTCGGTGGTCTTCCCGTCAATCGCGAGGATCTGGTCGCCGGCCTTGATTCCGGCGGCCTCCGCGGGGGTCCCGACGAGCGGCGTGATTACCGTGAGAACGCCCTCCTCAATGGAGATCTCGATCCCTACGCCGCTGAACTCCCCTTCGAGGCTCTCGTCGAATTCCCGCTTCTCCTCCGGGTCGAGGAACTCGCTGTACGGATCGTCGAGCTGTTCGACGACTCCCTTCATCGCCCCGTAGAGCGCCTTCTGGTCGTCGATCAGCTCCGGCTTGTAGAAGTAGCTTTGGACGTACTGGTAGATCTGGTAGACGGGATCGAACAACCCGCTCGACGAGGCCTGCTGCTGCGAGCCGCCCGCCCCGACGGCGCAGACGCCAAACAGCGCCAAGAGAAGGATCCCGAGGGTTCGTTTCAACGTCGTGTGCCTCATGGTGTCACCCCGCTGATCTTAGGATTGTACCGGCAGAGGCTCGTCGTCGGTAGACGTGCCCTCGCTCGATGAAGTGCCGAGGTAGGCACGCTGGGCGTCGGAGAGATCGTCGATCGAGACCCCGAGAGCGTCGAGCTTCATGCGGGCGACGCGCTCGTCGATCGAGCGCGGGACGGCGTAGAGGCCCGGCCGAAGCGGCGCGCGCTCGGCGAGATGGCGAAGCGTCAACGCCTGAAGCGCGAACGAAATGTCCATGATCTCGACGGGATGGCCGTCTCCGAGCGCCAGGTTGACCAGCCGTCCCTCCGCGAGGAGGTTGAGGCGGCGGCCGTCGGGAAGCTCGTACTCGACGATCCCCGGACGGACCGTCCGCGAGGTTCTCGCCGACGCCGCGAGGTCACGGACGCTGACCTCAACATTGAAGTGCCCGGCGTTCACGAGGAGGACGCCGCTCTTCGCCGCGGCGAGCACGTCCCCGGCGACGATGTCGGTGCATCCTGTCGCCGTGACGACCATGTCGGCCGTTCGGATCGCCTCGCGCATCGGCGCGACCGCGAAGCCGTCCATCCACGCCTCGATCGCCTTCACCGGGTCGACTTCCGTGATCGTGACGCGCGCTCCCAGTCCCCGCGCCCGCAGCGCGATTCCCCGGCCGCACCAGCCGTACCCCGCGACCACCACGTCCTTGCCGGCGACGAGGAGGTTCGTTGAGCGCATGATTGCATCCCAGACGGATTGCCCCGTGCCGTGCCGGTTGTCGAAGAGGTGCTTCGTTCGTGCGTCGTTCACCGCGAACATCGGGATCCGAAGCGTCCCCGCGCGGGCGCGCGCCCGAAGCCGAGCCACCCCGGTCGTGGTCTCCTCGCACCCGCCGAGGACATCGCCCAGTCCGTCCCCATGAAGCATCTCCACGAGGTCGCCGCCGTCATCGAGGATCAGGTGCGGCGAGGAGTCGAGGACCTCGCGGAGATGCCGCGCGTACTCGTCCTCCGTGACCCCGTGGCGGGCGTGAACGGAGATCCCTTTCTCGGCACCGACCGCGGCCGCGACATCATCTTGGGTCGAAAGCGGGTTCGAGCCCGTCACCCACACGTCGGCACCACCGTCGCGAAGAAGAAGCGCGAGACACGCCGTCTTCGCCTCCAGATGGATGGACATCGCGATCCGCCGCTCGGCGAACGGTCGATCGCGCAGAAACTCGACTCGCAGCCGCTCGAGAAGCGGCATGTGGTCCTTGGCCCACTCGATCTTCCTCCGGCCGTCCTCCCGACTCATCCGGCGCCTCCTTCGCTTCGCTGGCTTACGTAGATTCCGAAGAGAATCGTCACCGCCCCGAGCGCCACTTGCCAGGACGGGACCTCGCCGAAGATCGCGTACGCGAGGATCGCCGCCCCAACCGGCTCACCGAGAACGAGGGTCGACACTTTGGGCGCAGGCAGGTGCCGGAGCGCCCAGTTGAACGTGTTATGGCCGATGAGCTGCGGGACGAGGGCGAGGAGGACGAGGTAGCCGTACGACGCGGGGTGGAACCCGAAGAGCGGCTGGCGCAGGGCGAGAACGGCGGCAAGGACCACGAAGGCGGCCACCCCGTACGAGACGGCGACGTAGTCGACGAACGACACCGTCCGCTGCAGACTCCGTCCGATGAGGACATACACGGCGAAGCAGGCTCCTCCCCCCACGGCCAGCAGATCGCCAACGACCGTCTGAGTTCCCGACCGGAGGTCGGAGAGCCCGATGACGGCGCAGCCGAGGAGGGCCACGGCGATCCCGATCGCGGGCAGCCGCCCGACTCGCTCGCGCAGGACAACGGCGGCCCCGATCGCCACAAACACGGGGTGCGTGCTCACCAAGAGGACCGAACTCGCCACGGAGGTGTGCCGGAGCGACGTGAACCAGAGGGTGAAGTGAAGAGCGAGGGCAAGGCCGCTCGCGCCGGCCAGAGCGAGATCGCGCGGGCGGAGGGTCCGCAACGCGCCGCGAACCCACGCGATCGGGACAAGGACAAGCGACGCGAGCACGAGGCGCCACGTGGCAGCGGCAAGCGGCGTGGCGTCAGGAGCAAGTCGAACAAGGATCGATCCCGAGGAGACGGCGAGGACGCCGACGGCGATCCGCACGTACAGATTCGATCGGCGCGGCATGCGCGGGATCAGTCCGCCCCCTCGACGGCGCGACGGATCTCCCCGAGCGCCCGCTCGGCCGCCCGGGCTCCCGCCTCAATCCCGCACCCGACGCGGCTGTAGTTGGGCGGATCCACTGAGAAATCCGGGCGCAGGAGGACGTCGGGCGGGTTGGCGGCAATGGAGAGGTTGCATAGACGTTTCTGAAACACCGTCGACATCTGGAACAGGACGGAGATCACACTCGGGTGGAAGCGACGACTGGCGGGGTCGTACGCTGCAGCCCCTCCGGCGATTCCGAGGCGATCGCGGACTCCGAGCGCCGGAATCCCCGACAGGTGGGCTTCACTCGGCTCGACGAGGACATCGACGGCGATGACGACCTCCGCACCGAGCGCGCGAACAACGTCGAGCGGGAGCGGGTTCGAGACGCCGCCGTCGATGAGGAGGCGGTCGTCGAGCCACACAGGCGTGAAGAGCCCGGGGACCGAGAGGCTGGCGCGCACCGCCTCGGCGACGGGGCCCGTCGTGATGGACTCGGAGGCCCCCGTCGCGAGGTTCGTCGCTACGGCCGCAAAGGGAACGTCGAGGTCCTCGATCCGTCGGTCGCCAAAGTGGCGCCGCAAGGCGCGCATGAGCTCGCCTCCCGAGCTCCACCCGGACCAGGGGATTGTGGGGAAGAGGGTCTTCGCCGTCCGGACGAACGAGGCGTGCTGCCACTCGTCCTTGAGAGCGTCGATCTCGATGCCGGCGGCGTACGCGGCGCCGACGTGAGCGCCCATGCTCGCACCCACAACCACATCCGGAGCGAGGCCATTCTCGAGGAGAACCTCGAGCACACCGATGTGCGCGGACCCGCGAGCGCCCCCGCTAGAGAGAACGAGCCCAATCCTCCGCCTCGCCATTGCTCACCGCCGCGTCCATCCTAACGACGAGGCCGTGAACCGGCAATCCCCTACGCTTTCGAAGCGAATGAGGAAAGGAGCGGAAAAGGGGAGCGCGGAGGGCTCGTTCGAACGGCCCTCCGCGCTCCAAACGGTCTTTCTTCGCGTCTAGTTGGAGATCGCCCCGACCGGGCACTGGTCGATGGCGTCCTGGATGCAGTCGTCGTCCAGGTCGGCGCCGGCAACGACCTTGGCCGCGCCATCCGAGCCCATCTCGAAGACGTCGGAGCACACCTGGGTGCACAACCCACACCCTACACAGAGATCCTTATCCACGACGGGTTTGGCCACGAAATCCTCCTTCTTCCGAACGATGGGCGGAAGGATACCACAGTCGCCGCCTGGGTCCAAGCTGCAGTTGCGGCCTGGGGCCAAGCCAAGACGACGCGGCTTTCGGGGAAACGGTGAATCGGCTATAGTGGGGGTCATTCCAGGCAAGGGGGGACCTCTATGGTGAAGAAGATTGGGTTCCTGTTGGGCATCGCCCTCCTCGTCGCCGGGTCGACGGCCTGCGCTGACGAAGCGCTCGAGGCGGCGATCGCGCTCATCCCCGACGGCGGCGACGTGGCCATCCACTACGACGACGCGGGAAGGGCAGCGTTGGAGGCGGCCATCGGCGCGTTGGAGGCGGCCGCCGGCGTGACCGCGGCGTTCGACGCGATGAGCGAAGACGCGTACACAGCGCTTGGGGTCCCCGTAGAGCTGAAGGGCCTCGCTAGCAAGCTATCGCAGGCCTACTACACGCTCGGCGACGTGTTCTTGCACAACGCCGACGGAGCGAGGACGGCGTTCGAGAAGGGGAGGCTCTGGGGCCTGAAGAGCCTGCGAATGAACCCGGCATTCGCCCAAATCGAAACCTCGCCGAGCAAGTTCATTGATGCCGTGAAGCAGGAGACCGACGTCGCGGCGCTCTACTGGACCTACGGGAACTGGGCCCGGAAAGACGAGTTCGACATCCTCGGCGCCGTGTTTCGCAACGACCCGCCGAAGCTCCTCGCCCTGATCGAGCGCGCACTCGCTCTTCAGCCGAGCTATGTCAACTACGGAGCGTACCGCTCACTCGCCGCGTACTACGGCAGCCTCCCCGCGATGTTCGGGCAGGACCTGCCGCGCGCCCTATCCTACATCTGCCCGGTGCTCATCGACGAGCCGCAGTACTGCGCCGCGTGCGTGGCGTGCCCCATCGACCCCCACGCGAACGAGTACCTCGAGAACCGACTCATCTTCGCCCAGTACTACCTCATGAAGAAGAGCGAATGGCAGGAGGCGGCGCTCGTGCTTCGGGTCATCCTCGCCGAGCCGGTCGGCGACCTGCATCCGCTGTACAACGCGTTCGACCAGGTGCTGGCGCAGGAGCTCTTGACGGAAGTCGAGAAACACCTGTAGAGGTCGGCGTCCCAAGTCCGGTTGGTGGACGTCGGTGGGTTGGACTATAGTCAGCGAATCACGTAGAGGAGGCTCGAGAAGATGAGAAAGGTCCTGTTCTTGCTGTGTGCGACGCTTGTCGTTGTTGGAAGCGCCGCGGTCGCCATGACGCTCGACGAGGCCTTGGAGCTCTACCAGAACGACAGCATCATGGTCTCGTACGACGCTGCGGGGAAAGCGAAGCTCGAGGAGATCATCGCCACGTTCCGCACCGCCCTCGGCGTCACCGACGCCCTGAATGAGGAGAACGAGGACGCCGTCGACGCGTTCGCCGTCGATCCCAGCCTGAAACCCGTGGTCAACAAGCTGACCCAGGCCTACTACGCGTACGCGAACGTGTTCCTGAGCACGGACGAGAACGAGAGCACGTACCTGAAGGGCAAGCACTGGGGACTCAAGAGCCTGCGGATGAACCCGACGTTCAAGCAACTCCAGGACAAGGACTTCGTCGACGCCGTCAAGGTGGAGACTGACGTCGAGGCGTTGTACTGGACGACGTCGAACTGGCTGCGCGTCTCGCAGAAGCACGCGCTCCAGGCCGTGTTCGCCGGCGTCCCGGCGAAGACCCAGGCCATGTCCGAGCGGTGCATCCAACTTGCTCCGAACTACGTCGCCGGCGGCCCGTTCCGGTCGCTCGGCGCCTACTACTCCGGGCTTCCCATCGGCCAGGATCTCGACAAGGCGCTCTACTACCTCTGCCACGTGATCACCGACCCCGCCTGCAGCGCGTGCGGAGACTGCCAGCCTGCCATCACGAACGCCAACGAGTACTTCGAGAACCGGACGTTCCTCGCCGAGTTCTACTACATGGAGAAGAAGATGTGGGCCGAGGCGGCCGGCATCCTCCAGACCGTCATCGCCGAACCGATCGGCGCGAAGTACCCAATGATGAACGCGTACTCCCAGGAGAACGCGAAGAAGCTCCTCGCGGAGTGCCAGAAGCACATGTAGCTCTAGATTGCTGGATGTTGCACGAGGGCCTTGGGCAGATGCCCAAGGCCCTCTCTCTTTCCGGCGCAGCCATCGTGAGTCTCATCCGGCCCACTCCGGGCTGGGCCAAACGACCCGCGGGACGCCTGCGCGAAACGCACGTCGCGCGTCCTTGTGAGCCAAGCCCCTCGTCTCTACACTGCTCTATCTTCTACAGGAAACCGAGGGATACCCATGGCGGAGACGGTGAGGGACGGGGTGCTGAGGCGGGTTGGCGAAGAAGACGTGCAGTTCGTTCAGCTCTGGTTCACCGACCTGCTCGGACAGCCGAAGAGCATCGAGATTCCCGCAAGCTACTTGGACAAGGCGCTCGACGAGGGGATCGGGTTCGACGGGTCGTCGATCCACGGATTCGCGCGCATCGACGAGAGCGACATGCTCGCGGTGCCCGATCCGACGACGTTCGCCGTGTTCCCCTGGGACCACGTCGCCCGCCTGATCTGCGACGTCGTCAAACCGGGCGGAGAGCCGTACGAAGGGGATCCGCGCTTCGCGCTCAAGCGGGCCCTCGCCCGGGTCGCCGAGCGCGGACTCACGCTCCTCGTCGGCCCCGAGCTCGAGTACTTCTACCTACGCTCCGACAGGAGCACCGAACTGCTCGACTCGGCCGGCTACTTCGACCTCTCGCCCCTCGACTGCGCCCTCGACATCCGACGCGAGACGGTGCTTTCGATCCAGAAGATGGGGATCGCCGCCGAGAAGGCGCACCACGAGGCGGCGCCGAGTCAGGAAGAGATCGACCTTCACCACTGCGAGGCCCTGCGGATGGCCGACAACCTCATGACCTCTAGGTACATCATCAAGGAGGTCGCGCGGCGACACGGGGTCCACGCCACGTTCATGCCGAAGCCGTTCCGCGTGCATAACGGGTCGGGCATGCACACCCACATGTCGCTCGCCTCTCCCGACGGCCGGAACGCGTTCTTCGACGCCGGCGATCCGATCCACCTCTCCCCGATGGCGCGGGGCTACATCGCCGGAATCATGTACCACGCTCGCGAGATCACCGGCGTGTGCGCGCAGTGGGTGAACTCGTTCAAGCGCCTCGTTCCGGGCTACGAAGCGCCGGTCTACATCACGTGGTCGTGCCACAACCGGAGCAACATGATCCGCGTGCCGCGGCTCCAACCCGGGCGCGAGGCGGCCACGCGAATCGAGTTCCGCGCTCCCGACGCCGCCTGCAACCCGTACCTCGCGTTCGCCGTGATGCTCCACGCGGGGCTCGACGGAATCGACGGCAAGTACCCGCTCCCGTTGCCGATCGAGGCCGACGTCTACTCGATGGACGAGGCGGAGAGGACCGAGCGCGGAATCGACACCCTGCCCGGCAGCCTGAACGAGGCGATCGCCTGCATGGAGCCGAGCACCCTGGTTCGACGTGCCCTCGGGAACCACATCTTCGAGAAGTTCATCGAGAACAAGAAGATCGAGTGGGACCTCTACCGCTCGCAGGTCCACGCGTACGAGATCGACCGCTACCTGCCGATGCTGTAGGATGCCGCGGGACGGTCGGCATCCTGCGACGCGTGAGGTGGCAGCATGAAACGGAACCTCAGTCTCGTCGCGGGGACGCTCTTTGTCCTCGCGCTGTCGCTCGTCATCCACGCGGAAGGGGTCCAGACCCCGTCCTGCACGACGGCACTCCTCATCATCGACGTCCAGCGGATCTGGATGTTCGGCGATCTGCGAACGACCGACGGCGTCTGGATCACGGACGCCGTCGTGAATGTGCTCGAGCGCGTCCGCCCCGCGGGGATCCCCGTGATCTACATCCAGGACGTCTCCTGCAGCACCGCGGGCGAGAAGCTCCTCGGATTTCCCGACGCGATCACGCCAAAGGAAGGCGACCACATCTCGACGAAGACCAAGGGCAACGCGTTCGCCGGAACGACGCTCAAGGCGCTCTTGGATGGACTCGGCGTTACGCGGCTCCTCATCTGCGGCCTCGCCAGTCAGTCGTGCGTCAGCGCCACCGTGGCGGGAGCTCGGTCGCTCGGCTACGAGATCGTCATCCTCGCGAACGCTCACGCGAGCGGCGATGGGGGGATTGAAGCCGAACGCATGAACAAGCTCTGGGCGCAGCAGGCGATGACCGTCGTGTCGATCGCTGACCTCGACGCCGCGTCGCTCTGCCCGTAAGAGAGAGTCTACGCCAGAAGCCCGTACAAGTAGGCGAACAGCGGTGCGAGGGCAAGAGCCGGGAGCAGGTTCCCGATCTTCAGGTCGCGGATCCCGAGCAGTTTGAACGAGAGCGCAACGAGCACGGCCCCTCCCGCGGCACTGAACTCCGTCAGAGCGAGCGACGGGGCGAGCGCGGCGCCGGCGGTCGGCGCGATGAGCCAGTGTGCGGCAAGGCTGATTCCGCCCTGGTAGACGAGCAAGCTCGCAGCGGAGAGGGCGACTCCGGGGCCGAGGGCGGCCACAAAGCCGATCGACATCATCCCGTCCATGATCGACTTCAGCCCGAGGACCTGCCAGTCGCCGTACACGCCGTCGCGGATGGCGCCGAGGATCGCCATCGGCCCAACGCAGAAGAGGAGCGTCGCCGCGACGAACCCCTGCGTGAGCCGCCCGCGCATCGACGCGGGAAAGAGCCTCTCGCTCGCATCGCCCAGCTGCTCGAGACGGTCCTCGATGCGAAGCCACGTTCCCAACCCCCCGCCGAGAAGGAGGGCGAGGAGCAGGACCAGGGTCTGCTCGGAACCAAGGGCGAGCTTCGTGCCCAAGACGAACGTCACGAGACCGGTCCCGACCATCGCCGTGCGAGTGATCGGCTCAGGAATCTTGCGGCCCACCAAGATGCCGATGAACGAACCGAGAAGCACCGCTCCGACGTTGATCCACGTCCCGATCATGCGCGGATGCTATCCCCACGCCCGGGGCCCGGCAACCGGAGATTTGCATGCCTTGGGCTATCTCACATCCGCGGCGCGGAGTTGAGCCGGCGTCCGCCAGCCCTCATCATACGGGACCCGACCGTCAGGCCGAACCTCAGCCTGCAAGGTCGGACCCGGCCGTACCGCGGCCCGTCGCGGAGCTTCGACAGGAATGGAGGGAGCAAGGTGCCGAGTAGAGACGGGTCACGCGTCGTTCGCGTCGTCCGCGTCGTCGAGTACGTGCAAGAGCAGCACCGGCTGGCGGCGGCCCGCGTCCAGTTCGACCCGGTGTTCACCGCCGACTACCGCTACGAACACACCCTGCGCGTCGCCCACTACGGTCGCCTCATCGCCGACGAAGAAGGCCTCGACCGCGAGCTCTGCGTCGCCGCCTGTCTGCTACACGACGTCGCGTACTTCGCCTGCGGCGATAGGGAGGGCTGGTGGGACGATCATGGCAGGATGGGGGCTGAGATCAGCCGCTCCGTCCTCCTCGGCGCAGGGTTCTCCACCGAGGAGACGAACGCAATGTGCCACGCGATCGCCGTCCACGTCGATGGAAAGGCCGACGACGGCCTCCCCGACGGCCCGGTCGACAACGTGGTCAGCGACGCCGACAACGTCGACCGGTTCAGCGCCCTTCGCATCGTCCTGTGGTGTATGACCGAGCGCGAAGATCTCGAGAAGATGGCTGGCATGCTTCGCGAGCGCCTCGCGCGGCTCTACAAGTACCGCGATACGAGCCCGCGTAAGACGAAGGCCGGGCAGAGGCTGTTTGCCGAGCGCGTCGCCCTTCAGATCCCCTTCTTCGAAGCCCTCGTTCGCGACGCCGACATCACGCAACCGCCGATTCGCGGGAACTAGCGCCCGTTCGGCTCCGCGACCATCAGCACGATTGCCGGGTGCGTCGCCCTTGGCCGGTAGAGGCCCGGGGTGAGGACACTCCGACTCTCACGGCTCATCTTCCGACCATACGAAGAGAAAGAGGCGGCGCAGGCTTCTCACCCACGCCGCCGTTGATGTCAGATTGCCCTAGCTCTTCTACGCGGCCATGCCTACTGCCAACGCAACCGCAGAGGCTGCGACGTTGCCGTCGTCCGGAATGCTGTGGATCGATGCA
>JAPLGD010000096.1 GCA_026390345.1 Candidatus Bipolaricaulota bacterium
TGTGAGATCTCGATCATGGTGTCCGTACCTCTGAACGCGCCTCTCTCTGGAGGCGCCGGTCCTTTGGAGTAGTGTACCGAGCCCGGCGCGATGGATTCCAGTCCCGAAGCGATCGTGGGCAACCAGGCGGGCGGTGCAGCCGTCGCGGGCCGCCTGCTCGCCCTCCAGCCGGGCGGGGCGTTGTTAGGACTCGGCGGTCGGAGTACAGTGCTGTCGGCTTCGCTGGGTGAAGCGGATTAGGAGGACACGCATGTCGAAGCGTTTGGGGCTGGCTCTCGTGGTTGTCTTGCTCGTGGGAGTCGCACTGCATGGGCAGGAGTGCTCGACGCAGTCGTACTTGGTCTCTCGAGGAACTGCGGAGGCGGCTCAAGGCGCGATCGTGCAAACGATCGACGGAGCTACGCGCTCTCTGGACGTTGCTGTGTCCAGCTTCGCGGACGGTGCGATCGGCGACGCGGTCGTCCGCGCCGCTCAACGCGGGATCTCGGTGCGCGTGATTCTCCCTGTCTCTGCTCGAACGGAGACCGGCGGCCAGTACGCGAAGCTGACGGCCGGGAGTATGCCGTTGAAGCTCGTACCTGCGGCGACCCCATTCTCATACCGCTTCGCAGTAATCGACGGAGCGACCGTCATCTCGGGAACTTACGAGTGGGCGGGAGGCACGAATCAAACGACGTACGGGACCCTCACGGTGATTCGGTGCGGATCCGTGGCTTCCGGGCGTTCCAAGGCCGAGGAGTACGCGGTGGACTTCTCGCGGTTCTGGGATTCGCTTCCCGGCATGCAAGCGGTGATGAAGCCAGCCGGGGCGCCGCCGGTTTCGATGTTGGTCGCCATCCAGGAGATCGATACCGACCAGCAATGCGTTCTCCTGTTCAATCGAGACACGGTCGCCGCGGATCTCGGCGGTTGGGTCATCACCGACTCCGAAGGGCGGTATGTGTTCCCGCAAGGATTCGAGCTCGCCCCCGGCGAGCTGTATCACCTGTGCATCGGTGAGCTCAACCCGGTCGACGTCTTCCTCTTCTACCTCGATCCGGAGCACGACGAGCTCTACCTCATCGCGCCCGACGGAACGCTCGTCGATCAGATTGTGTGGTAGTTACGCGAGGTGCTTCCCGAAGACGCTGTACGAGCGCTTCTGCCACAGCAATGCACGCCTTCTGGCTACTTCCGGCATCGTCGGGCTTCACGCGGCACGACGCTGGAGGCTTGACTTCCAGGTGACAAAGCGGTTAGTCTGCCAGCAATCGCGGTGCTCGAAAAGGCAGAACCGTTGAGAGACGGCGACGCAAAGCTACGGGACCTGAGGAGGGGTCAGCCGAGCTGCCGAGGCGCCGAGAACGGTGTGGAGAGGCGCGATAATGCAAGGGTGGTGTGGCTACGCTGTGATGCGGTCCGTCCGTCGGATCGCGTTTCTTTTCATGAAGCCCTTAGAAGCAAGGAGGATGGGAGTTCGGTAGAGCGACACGACCTGACCTGAGAGACAAGACGAAGGGAGCGTAGCGATTCGCTTAAGTTGTCCCGTGCCCACGGAACCGCTCTGCTCCTCTCTAGCGCTCCCTCGCCTTTCCCTTTTCTCCCTTTTCTCTCAGGCTACCGAACTCCGAAGAGAGGTTGGAGGACCGCCGTGGCGGCGACTGGGGACAGAGGTCCGTAGGTGGAGGCGTGGATGGCTAGGGAGACGCGGAGTGTGAGACGAGGCGGTGTGAGGCCGGCCGAGCCCGCGCGAGAGGGGCCCCGGCGAGTGGCGAGTGCTCGCCGGACGCTCTTGGGAATCGTTGCGGCGATCCTTGTCGCGGGGAGCTGGACGGCGCTCGGCGGAGTCGTGTCGGGGCAGTTCGGGCTCGAAGTCGGTGTGCGCAGGATCCCTTCCACACTGACAGGCGACATTGTGCTCGATACTCCAACGGAGTACGCCGAGCTCGAATTCGCCATCGCCTCCGACCTCAACCTGAAGGTCGAAGGAGGTTTCGCCAACCTGCTGATCGACGCGGTCGTCAACATGGCCGGGCCGGAGCACGCCGTCCTGATGGGCGATCTCCCGATTGAAGACCTCACGCTGTACGGATTCGTGATCGACAGGTTGCGCTTCGTACCCGAGGTGTGGGTCGCCATCCCCTTCGGATCCGTCACCGATGTCAACAACCTCGCGAACTCGACCGTGATCCCGCCCGGCGGCGCGCTCTTCGTGACCGGCCGCATCTCGTCTACGTGCACGATCGGCGGGTTCACCGTGAAGCACGTCGCGATGCTTCAGGACGTCAACTTCCCCAAGCCGAGTGAGTCGTACACGCCGCCAGACACGTATCAAGCCTCGGA
>JAPLGD010000039.1 GCA_026390345.1 Candidatus Bipolaricaulota bacterium
ACGGTATCCTCCGCGATGGATCTCCTTGCCGAACTGGGCATTGCGCGTGAGTTCACGGGCAAGCGTCGAAACCGCTTGTTTGTGTATGACCGCTATCTCGCCATCCTCAACGAGGGCACGGAAGCTCCATAGGACACCTGGTCCCCGACGGCTTCCTTCTCTTGATGACGCCATCCAGCGAATCGGCGTAGGCCGGCTTCAACTGCCTGCGCTTCCGCCCGGGCGATCTCTTCGTCCGTGACGGGGCGTACGATCTCCGGGAATGACGAGGCACGATGCACGGGCCGGTATTGACCCATGGCATCGAAGTCGGCGGCGACGGTCTCGCCCTGGCGGACAAGGGGGCGAAAAGGGAGAGCGGGAACACCTTTTTGGTCTACGATTCTCGTGCTGGCAGGACGAAGGGGCTGGCGGGGGCAGACGTCCGCGACGAGCATGAATGCCGGAAAGAGCAGGCAGGAGGTAGCCGCCTTGCAGAAGCCCGAGTACGTCATCCAGACGGACGTCAAGTTCGGCGGACTCGAACGGATCTCCGTCGGAGCCCTTGTCGCCGCGTGTCCTCACGACTGGTTCAACCAGACCCTGTGCCGGGTCAATGAGTCCGTCGTGCGGCTCGGGGTCTTCAAGGGTGAGTTCCACTTCCACAAGCACGATCGGGAGGATGAGTTCTTCTACGTCGTGAGTGGGCGTCTGTTCGTCGAGCTCGAGGGTCGCGTGGTCGAGCTAGGCCCGAATGAAGGCGTGATGGTGCCGCACGGCGTCGTGCACAGAGCCGGCCGCGTCACACTCCATTACCTGGCGGATCCTGAAGGCAACGCCATCGAGATCCAACGTTGGGAGCGCTAGCGAAGCGGCTCTTGCCTACTTCCAACGCGCCTTCCTGCGAACGGGAGGGTGATGAGGCACTACAATGCGCCAGGACTCGCGATCCGCGGATTGCCTGCGGCTCGGCCTGAGGCTGGGCTGATGTACCGGCGGCAGGGGTGAACCTGACTTGAAGATCTGTGTTACAGGCTGCGCGGGGTTCATTGGTGCGTACGTCGTGACGTGCGCACTCCGCGCTGGCCTGTCTGTCGTCGGCGTCGACAACCTTAGTGCAGACTACGATGTCCGTCTCAAAGAGTGGCGCCTCAAGCGCCTCCTGAGCGAGCCGGGGTTCCGCTTCTGCCGAACGGATCTCACGGATTCGAGCGCCGTGAGGCGCCGAATGGAGAAGGCGCTTGCGACCGACGGACGCGCGGGCGCGGTCATCCATTTGGCAGGGCGCGTCGGCCTGCGTCGCAGCCTCGAAGATCCCTCCGCGTGCTACGAGTCGAACGTGGGAGGAACGCTCAATCTCCTGGAGTCGTGCCGACGAATCGGTGTCCCTCGAGTCGTCCTGGCATCCACAGCGGCCGTGTACGCCGAACCCCAAGGGCAGGATGCCCTCCCGGAGATGCTGCCAGATGCCGTCGGTATGTTTGGGCAGCCTTCCGTGGACTCGCCGTACGCGGCGTCGAAGCGGGCCGCCGAGCAGTTGATCCACTCGTACTACACGACGTACGGGATCGATGCCGTCGTGGCCCGGCTCTTCACGGTCTACGGCCCCGCCGGGCACCCAGAGATGAGCGTCTTTCGATTCGTTCGAGCGATCAGCGGCGACGAGCCGGTGGAGATCTACGGTGACGGAACCCAGCGCAGGGACTTTACGTACGTCGAGGATGTGGCTCGGGGGCTTGTCGCCGCGACTCGGCTGCCCGGGTTTCACGTGGTCGATCTCGGGACGGGAACGCCAATAGCGCTCTTGAAGGTCGTCGATGCCCTTGGTGCGATCATGGGCCGCACGCCGCGGATTCGCTACCTTCCGGCCCATCCAGCAGAAGTCGTCGACCGCGGAGCGGACGTCGACCGCACGGAGGGGATCCTCGGATGGGTTGCCGCAACGCCGCTCGATGCAGGGCTGAGGCAGTGCGTGTCCTGGTTCGAGGAGAATCGTGGATGGGTGACGTCTCTCAACTTGGGCGAGCCGTACCACACGGAGAGGATCGCGCCGGATCGCTGAGGGTCCTCGTCCGCTGTAGAATCGCGCGACAGGGTCGATCAAGAAAGGGGCAAGCTATGGGGCCCGGGCCACGGTACATCCCGAACCAAGACGACATTGCTGCGCGGGTGCTTGACGGCGAAGCCATCATGATCAACCTGGCGAAAGGCATCTACTACAGCCTCGATGGCGTCGGAGGAAGGATTTGGGAGCTCTTGGAGGAGGGAAGGAGCGCGGCGGAGATGGCCGACGCGATCGCCCTCGAATTCGACGTGACGGCGGAGCGTGTGCGGGCCGACGTCGACCGGATCCTCCGGGAGCTCGAGGCGGAGGACGCTCTGCGGACCGTCCCCGTCGGTGCCCCGCCTTCCAAGACGACGCCCCGTGCGCGACTCGCCGCGAAGCGCCCGTATCGAGAACCGAAGCTCACGGTGTACCGCGACATGGCCGACCTGCTTGCCCTCGAACCCCCGACTCCGGGAACTGACCAGGAGGATCTCTGGGAAGGCTTCGAGACGAAGGCAGATGGCTAGCCCCCGCGGTGCTATGAAATGCCCGACGATGTGAAACCGCCATCGGTGAGTTGCATCATCCCGGCCTTCAACGCCGCGCCGTTCGTCGGAGAGGCCATCGAAAGCGCTCTCGAGCAGACCCATCCTCCACAAGAGATCCTTGTCGTCGATGACGGTTCTACGGATCGCACCGCGGACGTCGTGCGATCATTCGGCACGAGACTCGCCTACTTGCATCAACGTCACCTCGGGGTGGCCGCCGCGATGAACGCAGGGGTTCGTGCGGCTTCCGGCACGCACATCGCCTTCCTCAACGCGGACGACCTCTGGCGCCCGGAGAAGCTGGCGCGGCAGACGACGCGGCTCGTCGAGCGCGCCGACGTCGACCTTTGCTTCACGCAGTACCGCAACTTCTGGGTTCCTGAGCTGGCTGAGGAGGAAGGGCTCCACCAAGGACGCTCCCTCTCCCAACCGATCTCAGGGTGGAGTGCCTCCACGCTCTTGACCCGCCGAGAGACGTTCGGACGCTTCGGCCTCTTCCAGGAGAGCGCGGCGCAGCAGCACGTGGAGCTCGTTTGGGCTCTGCATGCCGCGCAGCAGGGCGCGATTGTCGACGTCATCCCCGAAGTCCTCATGGATCGTCGACTGCACCCGGGGAACCTCTCCCGGAGATGGACCATGGACGATGACTTCTTCAAGCTCGTCAGGACCTGGCGCGACTTCAGGCGGACGGAGAAGGAGGCGTCGGATGAGGAGTGAGATCGACAGGAGGCCGGATCATCCAAACGCCTCTTGGCGGATTTCGTGCGGACGGGAAGCAGCCCGACGGCTTGAGCGAGGAGACAGCCGATGCGCGTGATGTTCTGGTCATCGGTCTTTGCCCCGTCGATCGGAGGAGTGCAGACCATGGCGAGCAGCCTGTTGCTTGCCTTGCGGGAGCGCGGCCACGAGTTCCTCGTGATCACGCAGCGTGACACTCCCGACCTGCCCGTGGAAGACCAGTACGAAGGCATTGCTGTCCATCGTCTTCCGGTTGCCGCAATTCTGACTGACGTGGATCGACTGATGAAGGCCCGACGGGAGGTCGTTCGACTGAAGTGCGAGTTCGACCCCGATCTCTTCCACACGGCTGCGCTGAGTGCCAACGACTTCTTCCATCTGACGACCCTGACAGCGCATCCGGCTCCCTGGCTCGTCTCCCTTCTCGGTGCGTGGCCGAGAAGCTGCGATTCGTTCTTCCACAAGGCCCTCACCCACGCTGATTGGGTCGTCGCCTGTTCGGCCGCGACGTTGCGGTTGGGCTGCGACCTGGCCCCGGAGATCTCGTCTCGCTCCTCGATCATCTACAACGCACAAGAGCCCATCCCTGTGCGTCCGCGGCCATTGGGGTTCGATCCACCGGTGTTGCTCTGCCTCGGAAGGCTCTCTCGGGAGAAGGGTGTCGACGTCGCGCTTGCCGCCTTCGCCCACGTTCTCGAACGCTTTCCCGAAGCTCGGCTTGTCATCGCCGGCGACGGCCCGGAGCGAGACGCGCTCGAGCGTCAGGCGGAAGAACTGAGCATGGGTGGTGCCGTTCAGTTTCTGGGATGGGTGCCGCCGAACGACGTGCCTGCGCTCATCAACGCGGCGTCTGTCGTGCTCCTGCCTTCTCGAGAGGACGCCTTTCCCCTGGTCGGCCTTCAGGCGGCTCTCATGGGGCGTCCGACCGCGGCGAGTTGCGTCGGAGGCATCCCCGAGATGATCGTGGACCGCGAGACAGGCCTTCTCGTCGAAAGGGAGGATCCAAGGGCATTGGCAGGTGCCGTCGAGAGCCTGCTCGAACGCCCTGACGAAGCGCGCCGGATGGGAGAAGCTGCGCGAAGGAGGGCACGCGAGGTATTCAGCTTCGACAAACACGTCGGGGCCTATGACGAGTTGTATCGAACGCTCGTGCGCAACGGGTGCACGACGAACGGCCGCGGGCGATCCTCATGACCTCAGCGGCGGGAGTTCGGCCATGCGAGTGATGTTCTGGTCGTCGGTCTACTGGCCCCACATCGGAGGGGTCCAGGTCTTGGCCCGCCACCTCTTGCCCGCGCTCGCTGCGCGAGGGCACGAGGTCATCGTCGTGGCCGAGCAGGACCCGCCTGACCTCGCCGCGCAGGAAGACGTCGACGGAATCAGAATCCTCCGCTTCCCCCTCACTCTCGGGCTGCGAGATATCGACCGACTGACGGACATTCGGCGGGATCTTGCGGACCTACGGCGGCGCTTCGCCCCTGACCTGTGCCACACGGTGGCCCTCGGCGCGACGGACGTCTACCAGCGGATCACGCAGGATCCGGAGCGTCCTACACCTATTTTGGTCTCGCTTTTCGGGCATTGGCCTTCGCAGTACACGAGGTTCCTTTCCGGCACGCTGGAGCGAGCCGATTGGATTGCCTGCGATTCGGCGCAGACGCTTGAGTATTCGTACTCGGTCGCCCCGGGCGCGACGGCACCCCGCTCGGTCATTCGCAATGCGGTTGATGTTCCCACCGTCGTGCCGGCGCCGCTTCCCGATGTGCCCCGATTGCTCGTTGCGGGTCGCCTTTCCCGTGAGAAGGGAGTGGACCTGGCGCTGCGTGCCTTTGCCCTGGTCTTGCGGCGGTGTCCGTCGGCCCGATTGACCGTGGCTGGCGACGGGCCGGAGCGCCCCGCCTTAGAGCGATTGGCGACCGAGCTAGGAATCAGCGAGGCAGTGGAGTTCCTCGGCTGGACCGCCCCGGATGAGATCCCCACCCTACTCAACGCCGCGTCGGTCCTCGTGCTGCCTTCGCGGGCAGACTCCTTCCCGCTGGTCGGCCTCGAGGCGGCGCTCATGGAGCGTCCGGTCGTCGCGGCCGCCGTCGGTGGGTTGCCCGAGATGATCGTCCACGAGGAAACCGGAATCCTGGTCAACGCGGAGGATCCGGGCGCGTTGGCGACCGCGGTGGTTCGCCTGATCGAGGATCCCACGTGGTCCGTGAGACTCGGCCGTGCCGCACGGCAACGGGTGCAAGAGCGTCATCGATTCTCCGACCTCATCGATGCGTATGACGAGCTGTACCAGCGGGTTGCGCATCGAAGCAAGGGGAGGCCATGATGCGCATCCTCTTCTGGTCCGCGGCGTTTTGGCCCGGCATCGGGGGTGTGCAGAGCGTCGGAGGACGACTTGTCCGTTCTCTGTCCGACCGCGGCCACACAATCCACGTGGTGGCGGAGCAGACGTCGGCGAGGATCCCTTTGCAGGAGACCCACGAAGGTGTAGCGATCACGCGGCTTCCGCTCACCTGGCGGGAACGACAGGGCCTCGACGCCGTGGCCGATGTCGTGCGCACCGTCCGGGAGGTCAAGACGGGGTTCCAGCCGGATCTCGTCCACATCCACGGCACAAGCGACAGCGATTTCTTCCACCACGCGACGGCGTCCGCTCACCGCGCCCCTCTCCTCGTCACGCTTCACGGTCTGTGGCCACGGGAGAGGCAGGCGCTCGTCCGACGCACGTTGGAGGCCGCCGATTGGGTGGTCGGGTGCTCGCAAGCCGTTCTCGACGAGGGCCGTCGGCTCGTGCCGGCGATCGCGACGCGGTCGTGCGTCCTCTATGCCGGGACGATGCCTCCGGTGACGCCCTCTCGGCCGCTGCCGTTCGATCCGCCACGGCTGCTCTTCCTGGGAAGGCTCTCTCCGGAAAAGGGCGCGGACCTTGCCCTGGAAGCGTTCGCCCACGTCGCAGAGAGGGTTCCGGCGCTGGAGCTTCTCGTCGCGGGGGACGGAGGCGAACGCGGCCCTCTAGAACGGCGCGCGGCGGAACTGGGTTTGAGCGAGAAGATCCGCTTCCTTGGATGGGTCGATCCCAAGAACGTTTCGGGACTTCTCAACCGTGTGACGCTCGTCCTGGTCCCGTCTCGCCAGGAGGCGTTCGGGCAAGCCGCGCTCGAGGCAGCGACTGTGGGGCGCCCGGTTGTCGCCAGCGCCGTGGGAGGACTGCCGGAAATCGTCCGCCACCGCGAGACCGGGCTCCTGCTGGACTCTCGGTCGGCGCAGACGTGGGCGGACGAGATCGTGCGTCTCCTCGAGTGTCCGGAAGCGGTGGCCGACATGGGGCGCAGGGCGCAAGCGGATGCGCGCACGCGGTTCGACTGGACGGCGACGGTGGACGCGACGGAAGCTCTGTACGTGCGGATGGTGCAGGCATTCGCGGAGGGGTGAAACCGCCATGACGAACGAGGAGCGATTCGTGTCCATGGCCGTCGCGTTCGATGCTGCCCTAGACCAGTGCCCGAGCCGGGTGCACGAGCAGGCGTACGCGCTCGCAGGTCGGGGCGTAGTCCTGCGCATCGTCGGGGACCGCCTCGCGGAGCGGGTGACTCCGGCGCTCGGTCATCTTGCGGATCCCGGAACAGAAGCGGTCCGAACCGAATTGCGCGTTGACCTGTGGGACGAGGCGGAGACCGACGTCGCGCCGGACATCGACCTGCGGCCCGATCCGCTCGGGGTGTCGTCACAGTACAACGCTTCAACCGACGGACGGTTCGTCACGAGTGTCCTCCAGTTCTCGCAGAGCGGCATCGATCGCGAGGTGGCGCACATTGTCGGGGCCGTCCAAGACGCGCGGCGGATGACGTTGTATGAGGTCGGCCGTCCGCTCCACGTCCCGCTCAGCCTGTGGTTCACCGATCGGTCGACCCCTCTCGTTCACGCGGGGTTCGTCGCTGACAAGGACGCAGGCGTCCTCCTGATTGGCGAGAGCGGAGCGGGGAAGACTACGTCGACCCTCGCGTGTCTTCAGTCCGGCTGGGGATACCTGTCCGACGATCTTGCCGCGCTGGAGACTCGTGATGATGGGACGGCCTGGGGACACAGCGTGTACGCATCGGCGTTTGTCGACGGTGGGACGATCGCCCGCGTGGGCAGTGTCTCCGGGATGCTCGTGGACGGGGCGTATCCCTACGAGGACAAGCAGCTGCTCATTCTTCCCGCCGGGGCGGACGGTCCGCTGCGGATGCGCGCTCGGATTCGTGCGGTGGCTCTGCTTCGGATCTCAACGTCGCCCGCGACACGGTTTCATCCGCTGCGGCAGGGAGAGGCTCTTCTCGAGATGCTTCGAGACGGCCTCCAGATTGGCGTGCTCCATCCGGGACGAGCCGGTCTTCAATGCCTGGCCGACTTGGCAGAGCGGGTCCCGGCGTACCGTGTCGACGTGGGAACAGAGGCCGCCGGAATTCCCGCGGCGTTGCGCACCATGCTTGCCAACGCGGAACGTCCCTCGCATGTGGAGGAACCCAGATGACCCGGCCGATCGCGTTTCGCGGACCTCGTTCAACGTGGCACGGCGGCCCCGAAGCGCGCCTCGCCGAAATGAAGGCGGGGTTCGCGCAGGCACGTGATCGGCGGCCGGACGAATTCGTCGAGACCTGGGTCGTCCTTGCTGGGATGTCGGTCCGATTGCAGGTCGTGGGGCGGGACCTTGCGGACGCGCTAGGGATGGCACTCCGCCACCTGGTCGTTGCGAGAGGGGACGGACGGGTGCCGGACCTCGCGATCGCGGCGTGGGACGAGCGCATCTCCGAAATCGCCGCTCCGGCTGACGCTGGTTCTCTCTGGACGACCGACGAAGGTGGCGTCATCCTCGGCGACGCGGAGGATCGGACTGTGGGACACATCCGCGACGGAGTGGAGCTCTGGCTCGAGCGCGACGCGGCGGGCCTGTGGGGCAGCGCCCGGGATGGGACGAACATCGGGCTCCAGAACCGCGGGAAGCCCTTCCACGCGCCTCTGCTCGTCTGGCACGCAGATCACGACGTTCCCGTCATGCACGGCGCGCTGGTCGGGTGTGACGGGGCGGGACTTCTGCTGGTCGGGCAAGGTGGAACCGGGAAGACGACCGCGGCCATGGCCTGCTTCCTCGATGGGTTCGACTTCCTCGGCGACGACTACATCGCGATCGAAGAACCCGCAACGAGGACGTATGTTGGGCACAGTCTGTACGATTCCGTATGGTTGACCCGCGATGGGGAGGCCCGCCTGCCAGGCCTCGCGCAATACGCGGAGCCTCCGATACCGACAGGGGCTCCCAAGCGGCTCGTTCATGCCGCGGCGGTCCACCCGGAGAGAACCCCGCGAGCGGTACGCATCCGCGGCGTTGTCTGTACAGCGTTGGCGGACGGAGCTGCGCCGGCGATCTCACCCACTACAGGAGCGAAGGCACTGCTCGCCATGGCTCCGACGTCGACGTTGCGGCTTCCCGTCACGGGGGCCCGGTTGATGGACCGTATGGCGGCGGTTGCGGAGACCCTGCCGTGCTACGAGTTGCGCGTGGGCGGCGACCTGGCTTCCCTGCCCGGCTTGCTGCGGGGCGTGCTCGAATCGGGGGATCGGACGTGAGACGTGCGAAGCAGGACCCGGGTCGTGAGCCGACGCTCTCCGACACGCTGTCCGTCCTCCTGCCGGACGCGCGCGATACCGAGCTTCTGCGCGCCGCGCTGGCCCCCGGATCCGAAGGGCGGGATAGCTGGGTTCGCTGGCGGGAGGGCGTCCACGACGTGAGGTCGGCGCTCGCCGAAGGGCGCCCGGTGCTTGCGCATCTGCTCCCGCTCCTCCACGCCAACACGCGGCGCAACGGCGCGGAGGTGGACGAAGAGTTTCGTCTTGCCATGGCGGTCGCGACCCTGCAAGAGGAGCGCCGCGTGGAGTCCGTGTTCGAGATCCTTGCCGATGCGCTGGAGATCCTGAAAGCGGCGGGGGTCGACGCGACAGTTCTCAAGGGGACTGCGCTGGCAGCGTCTGTGTACCCTGCTAAGGCGCTCCGGCACTGCCACGACATCGATCTCCTTGTTTCGTCAGACCGGCTCGCCCATGCAGAAGAGGCCTTGATCCAATCGGGCCGATACCGCTCTTTGGAGAAGGATCCATCGGGTTCGGATCGGCGCGTCGTGCACGCATCGGGCCTTCCTCTTGAACTCCACAGCCGGTTGCTCCGCTTCTCCTCCGACAAGCAGGCCGAGGAGGCCGTCCTCGTACGGCGTCAGGCGCAGCGGAGTGGTGGTCAGGCGTTTTCGATCCTGCCCTCGGGCGACGCGCTATGGCATGTCTGGGGGCACGCGGCGTCGGGCGGAAACCGGGGCACGCTGCAGTGGGTTGCAGACGCTTGGCACCTCATTGGGCGATTCACCCCGGCCGACTGGGAAGCGTTCCGCGCCGGCGTCTGCGAGATGGGACAGGCTCTCCCGGCGTACGTTTGCCTGCGGTATCTGTCTCGGACGTTGGGCGCGAAGGTGCCGGACTCAGAGCTTCGCTTTCTGCAGGGCGCAGCGCAGCACGTCGGACGACGAGCGCGGGACAGAGCCCTCGCCGGCGCCTTGCACGGCGGCCGAACAAGCCTTCACGACCTCCGAGCTGCTACACGAAGCGTTCGCTCCCGCCTGTCCTTCATCCGATGGCGAGTTCTTCCCTCGCGGGACTACCTCGCCACGATCTATCCTGAGAGCAGCCGCCTAGGGTTGTGGGCGCTCTACCTAAAGCGGATTCTGAACTACGCTTTCCGGCCGATCCGGCACGCGGCGCGTCGACGGAGATCCGGGGTCTTGCCCCGACGTCCGTGGATGCCTACGGAGCGCCAGGCGCTCCTCGTACGGGCCGCCCTTCTCAACGGAGAGCCGGCAATCGACGCGTGGAGCCGATGGAAGGCGGCCGGCGACGTCGAGCATATCGATGACGGGTCATCGGCCCTGCTGCCTCTGGTTTACCGAAACCTCGCCGATCTCGGGGTGAGCGATCCTATGGTCAAGCGCGCTCAGCAAGCCTATAAGATCACGTGGCTCGAGAATGAGCGACGGTTCCGTGAGATCGCTGGCCTTCTCGAGGCGCTCAACGCCGCGGGAATCGAGACGATGCTCCTGAAAGGCGCTGCCCTCGCGCTCCTCTACTACCGAGATCTCGGGCTTCGTTCCATGGGCGATGTCGATCTTCTCGTGCGTCCAGAGCGAGTACGCGACGCAGTCGCCCTCCTACAGACCCGCGGATTCCGCGTGCTGCGGCACTCCGCAAGCGTGCTGACGGACGTTCACCTGCTCTCGCGAAAGGCCATCAACCTCGCCTCGGAGACCGTACCGAAGCTCGATCTCCACTGGCGAGTCATGCGAGAGATCCGTTCGGAAAGCGAAGAAGCAGCGTTCTGGGAGTCCGCGACGCCAGTCGCTCTCTGCGGCGTGCCAACCCGAGCGATGAATGCGGCAGATCAGGTCCTTCACGTCTGCGTCCACGAAGCGCGGTGGTGCCCGTCTCCCCTTCCTCGTTGGATGACGGACGTCGCGGTGATCCTCCGAGAGACGGGGAGCGCGTTTGATGCGGCTCGACTCGTAGAGCGCGCACGTTGCCTCGAGTTGGTCAGTCCAGTGAAGGAGGCACTCGAATGCCTCGCGGCGAACGTTCCTGCCGTGGTGCCCGTTGAGCTTGTGCGTGCCTTTGGCGAGGTTTCTCCGACGCGACGGGACGAGCGCGAGTACGCCGTGCGCTGCCGCAGGTCTGGAGCTCTTGGAATCCTACGGGATGAGTACGTCATCTACCGGGACACGACGCGCGGTCAGAGCGCAGTCCGGCGATGGCTCGGCTTCTCCCGGTACCTCCAGGCTTTGTGGGGACTTAGCGGTCTCTGGCAGGTCGCAGCGCACGCTGTGGCCTGGAGATGGCGTGCCATCTCCAGGAGCAACGTGGGAAGCGGCGAACGGCCGCACCGCAGACGGAACTGACGGTTCTCCGACCGCGTTTCGAACCCTTCCGAAGACTGCACATCTCGAACTACGCCGCGGCGGTGGCTTCGAAGAGTTCGCTAACAGGAACTCCGGGTGGGCCCGGCTAGGGCGACTAGGTGAGCTCCTTCGCCGGCTTCCCTCGTTCGGCCAGAGGTCGCCACGCGATGAGCGCGAGCGCCGCGATGAGCGCCATTCCCGCGCCGAAGTAGAACGGAGATGGAGCCCCGAATCGGTCCCACAGAGCTCCGGCGAGGATCGAGGCAGGAAGTCCGATGACGCCGATGACGGTGTTGTAGATGCCGTAGGCTGTGCCGCGTGATTCGACGGGGACCAGATCCGCGACGAGAGCGCGGGCCGTGCCGTAGGCCGTTCCGTAGTAGGCCCCGTAGAGCATGTACAACACCCACATCGTCCACTGCGCGTGGGCGACGGCGATGCCGAAGTAGATCGCCGCATAGAGCAGCCAACCGCCGACGATCAGCCTCTTGCGCGGAATGCGGTCGGACAAGGCCCCGGCTGGAGCCGCGATCAGCGTGTCCGTAAGGTTGAAGACGACGAGCATCCCGAGGATGCCGAGCAGATTCGCCCCGAGCGAGCGTGCGCGCAGGATGATGAACGCATCGGCCGAGTTGCCGAGTTGGAACAGCGCGACGATGACGAGGAAGAGGAAGAACGGACGCCCGAGGGATTGCTTCGTGGCCGCTCGATCTGGCTTTGGGAGCGAGACGTCGCGCGCTCCGATGGCGAGTGCGAGGACCGAGAGAGCGGCGGGGACGATGCTGATGATCACGATGATCGAGAACGTGTGGGCCTGCAGGTCGGCGGCTGCGCCCTGCGTGAACCAGACGGCGAGCATCGCGACGACGATGCCGAGCATCGTTCCGCCGGCATCCGCCGCCCGCTGGAAGCCGAACGCGATTCCGTGCTTCTCTCTCTTGACCGAGTCGGCGACGAGTGCGTCGCGCGGCGCGGCGCGGACCCCTTTTCCGACGCGGTCGACCCAGCGTGAAAGAGCGACCGTCATCCAGGAGTTCGCAAAGAGGAAGACGGGGCGGACCGCGGCGGAGATCCCGTAGCCGAGCACGGCTAGCCACTTCCGTTTCCCGAGGCGGTCGGACCACCAACCGGATACGACGCGCAGGAGGGACGCCGTCGACTCTGCTCCACCTTCGATCAGGCCGATGAAGGTTGGCTTCACCCCGAGCACGCTCGAGAGGAAGAGCGGAAGGACGGTCAGGACCATCTCCGACGACGCGTCCATCAGGAAGCTCGTGATGGAGAGCGTCCAGATGTTCCTCGGAAGGCGGCGGGATTTCTCACGGACGGTGTGACCCAGGCGGGGAGTCATGAGGAAGGAAACGGAGCCCCTCGATCCGTGGGCTCGCTTCGGGTCGGCCTTGGCCAAGCAGTCGTCATGTCGAGATCCAGTCTGAGGACATGATACCCCGCCGCTCGCCAGTGGTCCCTTCGGAGGAAGCTCTGCGTGTCGTAGAGCCCACCTGCTAAAACGGCGGGCGGCCTGCGCGGCTTCTGCGGTTGTCCGATTGGGTTGGGCCGAACGTCGCGGCTTCGCGTCGCCAACTTCAGTTGAACTGACTCGGCGAGCTGCTATAGTGACTCCATACCTCACTGGAGAGACGGTACGGATCATGTGGACGATTACGGCTGTTGTCTTCATGGGCTGGGCACTGGGCGCTGACGCCGCCGCCAGCGTGTTCGGTCCGGCCGTTGGAAGCGGTGCTATGCGCTTCTGGACCGCGGCGGTCCTCGCCTCGCTCCTTATTCTCGTGGGAGCGATGACCGTTGGGAGTCGCGGCTTCGAGGTCTACGAGGCCCTCGGGAGCCAGACGCTCTTGTCGGCATTCCTCGTGACGCTCGCTGCCGGACTGACGGTCGCGCTGATGTCCGTTCTCGGACTCCCGGTGTCGAGCGCACAGGCCGTGGTTGGAGCCATTCTGGGCGTGGGGTTTGTTTCGGGAGGAGTCTCGGTGGCGCCCCTCGCGAAAATCGGCGTGTCGTGGGTTCTGACGCCGATCGGTGCCCTCGTCGCGGCGTATGTTCCGTACAAGCTCCTTGTCCTCTTTCCACAGGCGCTCCCAAGCCGGCTCGTCAGTCGAACCGGCGTGATCCGCGTCGGTCTTGTGCTGGTGACCGGCTACAGCGCGTACGCCTTCGGCGCCAACAACGTGGCCAACGTCACCGGTGTCTTTGTGTCAAGCGGTCTCCTGTCCCCGGGAATGGGTGCGCTGATTGGCGCGTTTGCGATCGGTCTGGGTATTCTCACCTTCAGCCGCCGCGTGATCGAGACGGTGGGGAGCCACCTCGTGTCGCTCGATGCGGTGACGGCGCTGATCGTGATCCTCGCGGAGGCGATCACGCTCAACGTCTACGCCGTGATCGGCGTTCCGGTCTCGGCCTCGCAGGCAGTGGTTGGGGCCGTAGTCGGGATTGGACTCGTCAAGGGCGTGAAGACGATCGACGGCCGCGTCCTCTTGCGCGTCCTGTTTGGATGGGTGGGGACTCCGACGATTGCCGGGCTCCTCTCGGCAGGGCTGGTTCTGGGGGTGCGCCTTGTGGCGTAGGCGGCGCGGGTGCCGCCGCGGGGGTGGTTCGATGTTCGGGTTCTGGAAGCGCGGAGAACAGGTCAACGACCTCATTCTCAGGCACCTTGCTCACGTGCGACAGGCGATGTCCCTGTGCGGTGATGCCACGCGCGCCTACTTCGTGGAGAAGGATGTCGAGAAGGCGAGGCGGCTCATGGTGGAGACCCACAAAGCTGAGAGCCTCGCCGACGACGTCCGCCGTGAGGTCGAGAAGACCTTGGTCCAGGGAGCCCTGCTTGCTTCATCTCGGCGTCAGCTCCTGCTGATTGTTGATGGCATCGACACGCTCGCGAACGCCGCGCAAGGAACGCTCCACTACTTAGTCAACCAGTCCGTGGACGTTCCGCAGGAAGTGCAGCCGTTCGCCCTGAGAATCCTTGAGGAGAGCGAGACCCTGTTCGAGGACGTCGACTGCGGCATCCGCTCGTTGCTCGCGGGGGACGCCAAGACATCTCTTGACTGCGCCGAGCGCATCGATCGGCACGAAAGCGCCGTCGACCGCCTCGATGCCGAGGCGACGCGGACGCTGTTCGCACTCGACATCGAGCTCGCCCGGAAGATGCACGTTCGCGGGTACTTCACCCTTCTCGCCCTGATCTCGGACCGGGCCGAAGACCTCGCCGATCAGGTGGCCCTCGTCGCCGCCGAACGGGCTCTGTAGCTCCCGCTCTTCAGGGTCTTCTACGCTCTGCGGTCGTCCGATGTCGTGCCTTGCTTCCGTTGTTGCGCGAGGTACCCCAGCGTTCCTGCGAAGGCGACGATGAGCAATCCAGCGGTGACCGCAGGGACGGCCATTGGACCCGAAACGGAGAGGAGTCGGCCCGTAAGCCACGGGAAGGTCATGCTCCCTAAGCACGAGGCAACGATGATCGTTGACACGAATTGTGCCGAGGGCGTGCGGCCGCGGTTGAAGAGGATCATGGTTGTTGGGTAGATCGACGCGATCGCGGCACAGACCCCCGCGGCACCGATCCACATGGCCCAACCGACGCCAGGGAGGACGAGAAGCGGCACGACGAAGAGAAGGCTCGCGGCGTAGTCGACGAGGAGGATCCGAGACGGCGTGACCCGACGGGCGATGACGACACCGACCAAGCGGAACAGGCTGAATGCCGCCCACGAGGCTCCGGAGACGTTCGTTGCCGCCGACGCCCCGGCGTGGCTGTTGACGAACGTGTAGAGCCAGCTCGTGAAGACGGCCTCCGCACCACCGTACAAGAAGGAGATCGCCGTCGGCAGGGCGGAGATGCGAGCCGCCGGAGCGTCGGCGTGTTGGCCTGCTGGGCTCTGGCGCGGAGGAGGTGGGACACGGAACAGCACGAAGGCCACCGGGACGGGGACGACGGCCAGCATCCAGTACGTCCACGACAGCGGTGCCGTCGGCGTTGCCACGGCGGCGACAAGGAACGGAGCGGCCAAAGCTCCGAGTCCATACGAGAAGTGGAGCGCGTTCAGGTACGGGGCCGCGCCCTCGCCGTAGCGCCGCAAGAGGAGCGTGTTCGTCCCGACGTCGAGCGTCGCCAGCATGCATCCCATAGCGACCATGATCGGGAGGAGCGATCCGAGGGACCGCGCAATCGGAACGAGGGCGAGGGCGATCCCAGCGCCGAGGAGAGCCACGGCGATCCCACGATGGGCATTCCGCCGCTCGATCCGACGCCCGGCTCCGACGGCGCCGATGAGGTAGCCGAACGAGCGCGCCGAGAGCGCCACGCCGATCGTCGAGAGCTCGACCCCTGTCTGGGCGGCCAGCGGCGCGAGCGTGGGCCCCACCGATCCGCCGACGAGGCCGATCAGGCCGACGGAAGCGAAGTACGAGGCGGTGGTGAGAATCCTCCCGCGGCGGTCGTCGGGCGAAGGCATGAGACGCGTCCCGGACCGAGCTACGAGGTTCCCATCCGCTCGGCGACGATGGACTCGAGTTCGGCGATCTTCACGCGTTCCTGGGTTGTCGCGTCGCGGTCGCGCAGGGTCACCGTTCCGTCGGCCATCGATTGGTGGTCGACCGTGACGCAGAACGGCGTCCCCGACTCGTCCTGGCGGCGGTAGCGCTTGCCGATCGATCCCTTCTCGTCGTAGAAGACGTTCCACCGCTTCTTGAGGTCCCGGTAGATGTCGGCCGCCATCTCGGGCTGGCCGTCCTTCTTGACGAGGGGGAACACGGCGACCTTGATCGGAGCGAGGCGGGGGTGCAGGTGCAGGACGACGCGTTCCTGCGGCACGCCGTTTTCGTCCGGGATCGAGTCCTCGTCGTAGGCCTCGCACAGGAAGGCCAGCGCTGCGCGGTCGGCGCCCGCGGACGGCTCGATGACGTGGGGGATGAACTTCTGCTGCGTCGCCTCGTCGAAGTAGGAGAGGTCCTTGCCGCTTCCGGGATACTTCGGGGCGCCCGCTGCGTTCTTCTCGACAACGAGCTGGTCGCCTTGCTTCACGAGCTTCCCCTCCATGTGGCTGCGGAGGTCGAAGTCGCTGCGATGCGACACGCCTTCGAGTTCGCCGTAGTCGCCGTCGGCGCAGAACGGGAATGCGTACTCGATGTCGGCCGTGCCGCACGAATAGTGGGCCCGTTCCTCCGCGGTGTGCTCGCGCAGGCGAAGCCGGTCGCTTGCCAAGCCGAGGGACACGTACCACGCCATGCGGCGGTCGCGCCAGTAGCGGTACCAGTCCTGCGACTCGCCGGGAGCGCAGAAGAACTCGATTTCCATCTGCTCGAACTCGCGGGACCGGAAGGTGAAGTTGCGCGGCGTGATCTCGTTGCGGAAGGACTTCCCGATCTGTCCGATCCCGAACGGAACCTTCACCCGCGAGGTGGAAATCACGTTCTTGAAGTTGACGAAGATCCCTTGCGCGGTTTCGGGGCGAAGGTACGCCTCGGCCGTGGGATCGATGAGCGCACCGACGTAGGTCTTGAACATCAGGTTGAACTCGCGCGGCTCCGTGAGGGCGCAGTCCGTGTGCTCGCCGGGGTGTTTGCTCGGTTTCTTCGGGCAAGCGCTGTCCTTCACCTGGTCAACGCGGAACCGCCCCTTGCACGTCTTGCAGTCGACGAACAGGTCGTAGAAGAGGTCGAAGTGGCCGCTCGCCTTCCAGACCTGCGGGTGCATGACGATGGTCGAGTCGATCCCGACCATCTCGTAGGCCGTCGGCGCGCCGGCGGGCGCTTGGGTGTCGTCGTGGCCGGACACCATGTCGCGCCACCACGCCTCTTTCACGTTGCGCTTGAACTCGACGCCGAGAGGACCGTAGTCCCAGAAACCGCCGATCCCGCCGTAGATCTCGCTCGACTGAAAGATGAACCCGCGTCGCTTGCACAGCGCGACGACCTTCTCCATGGTTGAGGCATCCTTCTGCATGACGTCCTCCGCGAATACGGGATCTGCGTCCTCTTCGGCAAGAGGCGCGAAGAGCGATTATACCGTGCCTAGCGGAGAGCACCGCAGAGAAGAAGGGCCTATCTCCCGAGTCGTGAAGTGGCTCTCCAACGGGAAAGTAGGCCGCCTGATGAACCTGCCTCTTCAGTCCTTTCTCCGTTCTCCGCGACCTCTGCGGTTGTGGGTTCTTGTCTGAATCGCGCAGTGAGAGAATCTAGGCTCGGATTCGCTTGAGGAAGTTGCGCACGAGGGGCACGACGAGGTCCGGGCGCTCGATCGTCTGCCCGTGCGCGAGGCTGGGGAGCGAGATGAACTGAGCATTCGGGATCTGAAGGGTCGCCTTCTCGGCCAGCGCATGCGCTTCGTCCTTTGCGCCGGCGAATAGGAGGCACGGGACGCGGATCCTGGGGAGGACGGACTCGAGAGGGTCTCGGTCTTGGGCGGCGACCCGCATCGCCGCGAAGTCGAACCTCCGCATCCGTTCCTTCTCCGCCAGACGCAGCGGCCGAACCTCACGCTCCCACAGGTTGATGAATGCCTGCGCACCCTCTTCCTCCCCGACGCGCAGCCACTCTCGCGCTCCCTCCATCGTCTGGGTGTATGGATGCTGGCCACCGAGGATGAACGCGCGGAAGCGATCCGGGGCAAACTCTGCGCAGGCGAAGCCGATCCAGCCGCCCATCGAAAACCCGAAGAACGTCGTCTGCTTCTCCCCGATGGCATCGAGGACGGCGACGACATCGGCGACACGTGGTTCGGGACGGTACGCGGCCTCGTCGTGCGGTGCATCGCTCTTCCCGTGCCCACGGGAGTCGAGCAGAACGAGACGGAACTCAGGAGCCAGGGCGTCGACGTAGCCCAGCTCGTACCACGCGTCGAGCGACGAGAAGGTCCAATGATGAAGGAGGAGAGCGGGTCCCGCTCCTTCGACCTCGTAGTGAATGCGTACGCCGCTGTTCGTCGCGTAGGGCATGGCCCCTCCTCGGATCGAGCGATCCTATGCGGAGTCGTTGCTCCGCGCCAAGGCCACCTCGATCGGCGTGAAGCCGAGCGATCGGTACAAGCTCTGCGCCGGCTCGTTGCCGTCCGTGACAACGAGCGTGAGGCGCTCGTACCCCGCGTCGAGGAGGGCGTTCATCGACCGCTCGAGAAGATGGCGTGCGAGTCCGCGGCGCTTGGCTTCAGGGCGGGTCATGAGGAAGACGACGAGCGGCGCGGCGTGCGGCTCGAAGAAGGTGACGAGACAGGCCGAGGCGAGGAACTCGTCGTCTTCGACGACAAACGAGCACTCGGGAAGGAAGCGGCCGTAGTCGCCGCGGAACGTCTTCTCGATCTCCACGAGTGCGTCGGCGAACGAGTCGCCCTCGTCGTCGATCGTCCCGCGATAGGCGGCGAAGAGGAGGATGGCGAGCGCCTCCCTGTCGCTCGGCGCGACGACGCGTGAGACAGAGGAGCCTGAGATCGCCCGGCGCACGAGCGCCGCCTCCATTGGGGTACGTCGCCGCGTCATCGACCCGCGGGCCCCTTTCGGGGTTGGCTCCGTTTCGGGTCGGCCTTGGCACTCGCTGACGTTGCGTCGTGCGGCTTGCGCAACGACAGGGAGATCCTTCCCCGCTCGACGTCGACCTCGAGAACGAACACGGTCACGCGTTGCCCGACCTTGACGACCTTTGACGGGTGCTCGACGAAGCGGTCGGCGAGTTGGCTGACGTGGACAAGGCCATCCTGGTGCACACCGACGTCGATGAACGCGCCGAAGTCGACGACGTTGGTCACGATCCCGGGGAGCTTCATCCCGGCTCTGAGGTCCCCGATCTCGTGAACGTCGTCGGAGAAGGCGAACGCCTCGAACGCTTCCCGCGGGTCGCGGCCCGGCTTGGCGAGCTCGGCGAGGATGTCGGTGAGTGTGGGGAGGCCGACGTCGTCGGCGACGTAGCGATCAAGATCGATCCGCGCGCGCAGGTCCGCATCCCGTATCAGGTCAGCGACCGTGCACCCGAGGTCGGCGGCCATTCGCCGAACGACGTCGTACCGCTCGGGGTGGACGGCGCTTCCGTCGAGAGGGTCTTCGCCGGCGCGGATGCGCAGGAACCCGGCCGCCTGCTCGAACGCCTTCGGCCCGAGTCGAGGAACCTTACGCAGTTCCGTGCGGCGCGGAAACGGTCCGTGCTCGTCTCGATACTCGACGACGTTCTCGGCTAGTTTCGGTCCGAGCCCGGAGACTCGAGCGAGAAGCGGGACGCTTGCCGTGTTCACCTCGACGCCGACGGCGTTCACGCAGTGTTCGACGACGTCGTCGAGACTCTGGCGCAACAGGTTCTGGTCGACGTCGTGCTGGTACTGGCCGACGCCGATCGCCTTCGGGTCGATCTTGACGAACTCGGCGAGCGGGTCGACGAGGCGCCGACCGATCGAGACGGCGCCTCGGACGGTGACGTCCTGGTCCGGCAACTCGGCGCGAGCAACATCCGACGCCGAGTAGACCGACGCTCCGCTCTCGTTGACGAGAACCACAGGGATCGTGCGGCCGAAGTCGATCGAGCGTACGAAGGTCTCGGTCTCGCGGCTGGCGGTCCCGTTTCCGATGGCGATCGCCTCCACCGCGTACGCCTTCGCAAGCTCGGAGAGCGTCCTCCGGGCCTCCGCCCGCTGGGCGTCGGACCCCGTCGCGTAGATCACGTCGTGGGTCAAGAGCTTCCCCTGCGCGTCGAGGCAGACGACTTTCCCGCCGGTTCGGTAGCCGGGATCGATGGCGAGGACTCGCTTCTGGCCGAGCGGCGGAGCGAGAAGCAGTTGCCGTACGTTGTCAGCGAAGACGCGCACGGCCTCGCGGTCTGCCTTCTCCTTCAGTTGCGCGCGGATCTCCGTCTCGATCGACGGCGCCATGAGACGCTCGTAGCCATCTTCGACGGCCTGCGACACCTGTTGTGCGCACGGCCCGCCGCCCTGCACAAACTGACGTTTCAGGAACGCCAGCGCAGCGCCTTCGTCGGGCCGGGCCGAGAGGCGGACGATGCCCTCCCGCTCGGCGCGCAACAGGGCCAGCACGCGATGGCTTGGCGCCCCGGCGAGCGGCTCCTCCCAATCGAAGTAGTCGCGATAGGTCGCTCCTTCGGGCTCCTTCCCCACAACGACCGACGAGTGGAGGATGCCTCGTTTCGCGAAGAGCTCGCGGATCTCGCCCCGAGCGTCGGTTGATTCGCTCACCCGCTCGGCGAGGATGTCCCGTGCGCCGGCGAGGGCGTCGACCTCGTTCTCGACACCCTTATCCGCACTGACGAACGCTGCGGCCGCTTGGGCCGGGTCGACGGAAGGGTCTTGAGCGAAGAGCAGATCGGCGAGCGGCTCGAGCCCCTTCTCTCTCGCGATCATCGCTCGCGTGCGTCGCTTCGGGCGGTACGGGAGGTAGACGTCCTCGAGGGCCGTCATCGTCTCCGCGGCTTCGATGGTGTCCGTAAGCTTGGCGGTCAGAAGGTCGCGCTCTTTGAGCGACGACAGGATCGCCTCCCGTCGGTCGTCGAGTGCTGTGAGCTGCTTCATCCGGTCGCGGATTGCCGTGATCGCGACTTCGTCGAGCGATCCGGTCTTCTCCTTGCGGTAGCGGGAGATGAACGGGACCGTAGCTCCCTCGTCAAGCAGCGCGGCCACGGCGCCCACCTGGCTGTGGGAGACGCCGAGCTCGGTGGCAATCGTGCGGGCGTGATCGTGCTGCATGAGCGGCCTCCTCGGCGCTGCGAGAACGTAGACGGGCAACGCCACCTCGTCAACCTGGAACTTCTCTAGCTCGTGCTAGCCGGAACCCTTCGTCGGGCCGCGCCGCGCGTCTCGTCCGGCACGCTCGTTCACGAGCAGGAGGAGCGCCGTGCCAACCACCAGGAATGCGAGGATCGAGAGGATCGCGGCTCGCTGCCCGATCTGCTCGGCAAGAAGCGACTCCGTCCCTCGGTTTTGGAGCGACATCGCGACGCGAGCGGCGACGATCCCGTACACGGTTGGGCCGATGAACGACGACGTCCGCCCGGCGACGGAGAAGAAGCCGAAGAACTCGGCGCTCCGGCCTTCAGGCGCGAGGAGCCCGATCATCGTCCGGCTGACCGATTGGACTCCCGTCAGAGCGAATCCCGCGACGCCGCCGATCACGTAGAACGACACGAGCGACCGGTTGAAGTACATCCACACGATGGCGCCGACCATCAGGACCAGGGAGCCGAGGAGAGCCGCGCGCGCGCCCGTGCGGTCGGTGATGCGACCGAGCAGATAGGCGCCCGGGACGCTCGTAGCCTGGACGAGGATCATGAATAGGACGAGCTGCATCTGGTTCAGGTTGAACAGCACCGTACCGAGGATGGCGGCGAAGCTGAGCGTCATCAGGATCCCGTCGTTGTAGATCAGGAAGGCGATCATGAACTTCCCGAACTCCTTGTAGTGGCGGATGGCGCGGAACGTCTCGGCGATACGGCGGAACGGCAGCGCAAGAAGCTCGCGCCCCTTGGGAAGAGGCTGCGGCGCGCCCCGCTCGCGCAACCGGACGAAGATCGGAATCGCGAAGGCCGCGAAGAAAACGGCCGTCAGCACGAGAGACGCCTGCGTGACCCACGGGGCCTCCACCAACTGCGTCAGCGCGATGACAAGGACGAGAACGAGGATGCCCCCAGCAGATCCGATCGCCCACCCGTTTCCGGAGACTCGGCCCATCTCCGATTCGGTGGCGATCTCTGGAAGGAGGGCGTCGTAGAAGACCTGGGCGCTGCGGTAGCCGATCTCGGCGAGGATGAAGAAGAGCATCCCGGTGAGAATGGAGCCCTTCGTCACGAAGAAGAGGGCCGCCGTGAAGACGCACGACATCATGGTAAAGGCGAAGAGGAACCGCTTCTTCGATCCGGCCACGTCGGCCACCGCCCCGAGGATGGGCGACAGAATCGCGACGACGAGCGTCGCGAGGCCTACGGAGAGGCCCCACAGGAACGATCCCCGGGCCCCTCCGACAACGGTCTCCTTGAAGTAGGCGGCGTACACCGCGAGGAGGACAACGGACGCGTACGCAGAGTTGCCGAAATCGTAGAGGTACCACGCGCGCCGCTCCCGTCGCTCGACGGGAGGATGGACCGGTTTCTCACTCATGGGTCTCTCCTTCTCTCGTTTGGGGCCGCGAGCGCGGCGCCGTACGTCGGTTCGCTTGCTCCCACGGATAGGCAGCAACCGCCTCTGCCTTTCGTTGCACGTCCGGGTCGGTTGAGTACACACCGCGCCGCTCCTCGGGGACCAGCCCAGCCACCGCGCGCATGACGGTGTCACCGATTGCGTCGAGCCGGTCCCGGCCTGGTCGGCCGGCGTCCTTCGTTCGGAACGGCCCGATCGGAGCGCCGATCCGCACCGTGACAGACTGACGTCGGAACTGGCGGAGCGACGGGAAGATCCCGTCGGTGCCGTCGATGCCGATGGGCAGCACGCACACCCCCGTGCGCGCAGCGAGGAACGCCGTGCCCGGACGGGGACGTCGGAGGACGTTCGTCCAACTGCCTCCCTCCGGAAAGATCCCGACGATGCCGCCCTCGAGGAGCGTTGTCTCCGCGCCTCGAAGCGCGGCGCGGGCGAACCCCTCCTCCCCGCGCGGGACACGGTAGAGACCCCAGAGGCGCGGAAGGAAGCGGACAGACGCGGGCGCGAACGGCATGCGGAACCCGCCGATGAAGTCCAACGGACGCCGCACAGCGCGGATCACGGCGAGAGGGTCTGCGAAGTGGAAATGGTTCGCGACGACGAGGAACGGGCCCTCCTTGGGGATGTTCTCTTGGCCCTCGACGCGGAACCGTGCGAGAAGCGCGAAGGCAACGCGGATTAGCGCAGCAAGAAGCCATCGCATGACCCGACGCCGCGGACGCCACCCGGTCGAACCGCTCGTCCGAATCCCCATGGCGGCCATCTTACCGGAAGAAAGGGAGGGCGTGCACTCGGACCTTCCGCCGATCGTCGCTGTCCTGTAGGTTGATTTCGCGAGTGCGCTCTCGTACCTTTGTACTCTGAGTTTTCGTTGACTCCCCCCTCGTGCCGGCGGACACGGTTTGGACTGTTGTTTTGACGACGCGGCGCGAGATCGCCACAGTAGCCCTGCGAGACTGGAACGGACAAAGGCGGAAGCACCCGCGCAGTGGCGGCATCGAAGGAAGACGAGAGCGCGCGGAGGCGACGCACGATGAAGGCAACACCAATTGAACGCATACGCAACGTGGGCGTCATGGCCCACATCGACGCCGGCAAGACGACGGTAAGCGAGCGCATTCTCTTCTTCACGGGAAAGCGCCACAAGATCGGCGAGGTTCACGACGGCGAAGCGAAGATGGACTGGATGATCCAGGAGCAGGAACGCGGGATCACCATCTCTTCTGCGGCCACGACCACGTATTGGCGCGACCATCGAATCAACCTCATCGACACCCCCGGCCACGTCGACTTCACCGCCGAAGTGGAGCGAAGCCTGCGCGTTCTCGACGGCACCGTCGCTCTCTTCTGCGCGGTCGGAGGCGTCCAGCCGCAGGCCGAAACGGTGTGGCGGCAGGCGGAGAAGTACGGCGTGCCTCGGATTGCTTTCATCAACAAGATGGACCGGACCGGCGCCGATTTCGATCGCGTCGTCCTCGAGATCCGAGAAGAACTTGGAGCCAACGCCGTCCCCGTCGTGATCCCGATCGGCGCCGAGGCCGACTTCCGAGGAATCATTGACCTCGTCGAGATGAAGGCCGTCTACTTCGACGACGCGCCGACGGGCGCGACGATCCGCGAAGAGCCGATCCCCGACGAATGGAAGGCGCGAGCGCGCAAGGCGGAAGCCGCGATGATCGAACGGATCAGCGAGCAGGACGACCCCCTGATGGAGAAGTTCATCGAAGGAATCACCCCGGAGCGGGATGAGATCGTCCAGGCGATTCGCAAGGCGACCATGGACGGCCGATTCATCCCCGTTCTCTGCGGCGCGGCGTTCAAGAACAAGGGAGTTCGGAAACTTCTCGACGCGATCGTCGACTACCTTCCGTCTCCGATCGATCTGCCGCCCGTGATTGGCACCAGCCTGGAGTCGAACAAGGAGCTCATCCGCCGCCCCCGTGACGACGCGCCCCTCGTGGCGCTGGCGTTCAAGATCCAAAGCGACAAGCACATGGGCAAGCTCACCTACGTCCGCGTCTACTCCGGAACACTCGAACTGGGAGCTCAGGTGTACAACTCGAGCGTCGGCAAGATCCAGCGGGTCGGGAGGCTGTTTGAAATGCACGCCAACGACCGCGAGCCCATCGAGGTCCTGCACACCGGGGAGGTCGGCACCGTCGTGGGTCTGTCGGACACCCTCACCGGGCACACGCTGTGCAGCCGGGAGCACCCGATTCTGCTCGAGTCGATCGAATTCCCGACGCCCGTCATCGGCGTCGCGGTCTCGCCGGCATCGACCGACGATCGCGACAAGCTCTCGAACGCCCTGCACCGGCTCGCCGACGAGGACCCGACGTTCGTTGTTCGCTCCAACCAGGAAACCGGCGAGGTCATCATCTCCGGCATGGGGGAGCTGCACCTCGAGATCATCCTCGACCGGCTGAAGCGCGAATTCGGCGTTTCCGTCGTCTCCGATCGTCCCCAAGTCGCCTACCGCGAGACCATCCTCGCACCGATCGATCACGAATACAGGCACATCAAGCAGACCGGCGGGCGCGGGCAGTACGCGCACATGGTCTTCCGCGTCGAGCCGACGGAGCCCGGCTCGGGATTCCAGTTCGAGGACGAAGTCACCGGCGGGAAGATCTCACGCGAGTACCTGGCGGCCATTGAGCGGGGCATCGTTCAGGAGATGGCCGAGGGTCCGTACGCCGGTTTCCCGATCGTCGACCTGCTTGTCACCGTCTACGACGGCTCGATGCACGACGTCGACTCCTCGGAGCAAGCGTTTCGCACGTGCGGGCGAATGGGGTTCCGGGAGGCCTGTCTCAAGGCCGGTCTCGAGCTCCTCGAGCCGATCATGAGCGTCGAAGTCACGGTGCCGGAAGAACACACCGGCGCCGTGACCGGGAACCTGTGCAGCAAGCGCGGCCGGATCACGGGAATGGAATCGAGGGCGAACGCGACGATCCTTCAGGCGATGGTGCCGCTCGCGGAGATGTTCGGCTACGCGTCGGAGATCCGGAACCTCACCAGCGGCCGCGGCACGTTCACCATGCAGTTCGAGCACTATGAGTCGGTGCCGTACGCAATCGCCGAGAAGGTTGTCGAAGAGCGGAAGGAAGCCCGTGCCGCGCGCAGCTGATCTGCGTCGTGCGGTCTACGGCGCTATCCCCACGCCGACGGATGAGGGGGTCTGGGTTTCGCGCAGCCACGCGAGCGCTGCGTCGAGCACCGGATCCGCGTGGATGTACGCAAGGATCTGGTTCGGCGTCATCCTGCTCTGTGACGCAGCCGACAGAGGCCTCTGCAGCGGAACCAGGACGTCCGGCTGAAGCGGCTCGGCAGCGCAGTTCCCTGCCGAGAGCAGCGAGCCTGTTGCCCACGCGGCCCTCGTTGTCGCCGCAAAGACGTGACCGGACGGATCAACCATGTACTCGACGGCGACGAGGAGGAGCGAGCCGTCCTCCAGCTCAAACCCGTCGATGGCCGTCGTGTCGCCGCGGGTCGCCGCGGGTCGCCTGGCCGAAGACGCGTACATGGGGGTTCTGCCGCAGCGCCAGCGCTGTGTACTCGCCCGCGCTCGCCGTGGACTCCCCGACCAGGACGGCGATCGGCGCCGAAGGATCGCCGAGGATGTATCGATGCGAACCGAGGTCCGTCGCGATCGACTCGGATTGAATTTCCGCGCCGCCGACCAGCACCTCCGTGAACAGACCGTTGCGGAACGACGCCCAGCGGATAGGTCGTGGAGGACTATCGGGTTCAGGAGTTGCATTCCCGAAGAGGCATCCCTCAGCGAGAAACGGGTGGAGCCCGATCCATCGAGTCTTCGGGTAGCCGCCTCGGTCGTCACGCAGGTCGATGACCCACCCTACAGGTTGTTCTGCATCGAGCAGCCGAACCAGGCGCAACAGCTCGAGACCCATCTCGAATGACGCCTCCGGGACTCCGATGATGGGATCAGGGAACGTCCGGGGAATGGCGATGTAGCCAATCCCTCCGTCGAGCATCCTCGCGTCAATGCCGTATGGGTTCACGAGCCCTTCTCCGGGAGCGTGGGGGATCCGCCCGTCGGCCCACGCGGCGCGCTCCTCCTCGAGAGTGTCGAGCGGCCAATAGGAGGAATGGACGTCGCAGTGGTTCTGGAGCAGAGCAAAGACCTGGCGCAGAACCTCAAACCGTTCCGACTCGCTGTCGAGGTTGTACGGCTTCATGATGGCGTCGACCCGGGCGCGGAAGACCGTCCAGTCGATCTCAAGGCGGAGGACCGAGTGCTCCTCCAGAAGATCGACGATGTGATCGATGTACTCGCTCCAGTCGATGGGCGCCTGCTGAGCGAGACTGGGGACGCTCAGTGTGGCTACGGCTAGAGCTACCGCAAGGACCACGACGCGCGCTCCTGTGCACACGGAGCCCTCCCCTCAATTCCCTGAGTGTACCATTGTAGGAACGATGAGAACGGAAGTGAAGGATCGAGATGAACTGGAACGCTTCGCCTGCTTGCAGATTCGTCCGCCGAACGCGCGGGGTTCATTCCGCCAGCCCTTGGCGGTCCGCAAGAGCTAGGCTCCCGGAGTCTGCCGAGTGCAGTCGGTGGGATTCTCCGAGCCGCGGCGGATCATCCAGCGCCCCGCCGCCTCAATCGTTCGGAAGCCGCCGTACTCGCTGTACAAGCCCTGAGCGTCTCGCGTCGCAAGGATCATGAGTCGAAGGTCACGGAGGGTCGGGTGCTCCACGACGGCCTGGATGAGCCTCTTTCCGATCCCTTGACCGCGGTGCGATTCGAGGACGAACACGTCGCACAGCCAGGCGAACGTGGCGTAGTCCGTGACTACGCGAGCAAACCCGACCTGACTGCGGCCCTCGTATGCGCCAAAACAGAGGGAGTTCTCGATCGACGTGCGCACTTGCTCGACCGGGCGGCCTTGAGCCCAGTACGAGGAGCGACTGAGGAAGTCGTGGATGAGCCCAACGTCGAGGCGCGCCTTGTCCGTACTGATCGTGCAGTCTGCGTCAGGGTGCTCCTTCATCGAGTGCCTCCTGGAATCGTCTGACGGCAGAGACTGTACTTGGTCCAGCGGGACGAGGGGCTTCTCGGGGCCTCTCTCGTGAGAAGCATTGCGAGTCTGCCGATTGTACAAAGATGATTTGGTTTCCCGTAGTTTCTTGCGAAGAAGCGCATACAATGAATTCTGGGATGGGCGGGCCCGGAGGACGGTGACGGAAGCTCTTGCGGCTTGGGCAAGTCGGCGAAGAGCGGCGGCGTGGGCAGGACTCGGCGAGAGACGGACGACGGCACGTTGTCGGAGACGATCCTTCGGCTCAGCCAGTGCACACGAGTCGATGAAATCTGCGAGCTCGTCGCTGCTGCGATCCACGAGCTTCTGCCGGCCGCCTACGTGATCGTCACGCTCTACGACCCGGCGGTTGGCGCCATTCGCTGGCGTTGCGACCGCGGCCTTGAGCATCACGAGAAGTTCCTGAGAAGGCTTGTCGGTGCGGACCGCACGGCGAGAGTCTTCGTCCGGCCCAAGGCGGCAGGAGGGACGGACGCCGCCGACTCGAGCGGTCGCCTGATCGCCTATTCGGGAGGGATCTTCGACCTCCTCGGCGGTACGGTCTCCGAATCCATCTGCGCTCTCCTCCGGCGGACGTTGCGCATTGGAGCGGTGTACCACGTTGCGTTCTCGGTCGACGGCAAGCCTGTCGGAGGCGTCACGTTGCTGTTGCATCGGGGAACCCAGCTCGATCACGCGTCGAGCATCGAGGGTATCGTGCGCCACGCCTCCGTCGAGATCCTTCGGCTGGACGCCAAGGAGGAGATCAGCAGGATCGCCGGCCGCCTGGCCCTTGCCACCGAATCCGCGCGGATCGGAGTCTGGGACCTGGACTTGGCTAACGACCACCTTGAGTGGGATTCTCGGATGTTTGAGCTGTACGGTATGTCTGCCGACGACTTCGCGGGCTCGTACAAGGCGTGGCGGCAGGCACTTCATCCTGATGACGCCCAGTCGGCCGAGGACACCCTCCAGTCGGCCATCCGGGGAGAACAGGAGTTCCACACGCGCTTTCGGGTGTGCTGGCCGGCGGGGCAGGTGCGCCACATCGAGGCGCATGGCGTGGTCTTTCGCACCGCGAACGGCACTCCAGAGCGCATCATCGGGGTCAACTGGGACGTGACGGATCGAGCGCTGGCCGAAGAGCGCCTGAAAGCGCGGCTGGAGGGGACGGTTCGAGTGGTTGCGGCGTTGACCGACCTGCGCGACCCGTACACGGCCGGCCATCAACACGAGGTCACACGTCTGGCCTGCGCGGTGGCCAAAGCCTTGGGCCTCGGGGCAGACCGCCTGGAGGGTCTGCGAGTCGCCGCTTCGCTGCACGACATCGGCAAGATCTCCGTGCCGGCGGAGATCCTCGCCAAGCCGAGCGAGCTGACGCCGGCGGAGTTCGGACTGATCCAGGCTCACCCGTGGGCGGCGCACGAAGTCCTGAAAGGGATCGACTTCCCGTGGCCGGTCGCCGACATCGTCCTTCAGCATCACGAGTGGCTTGACGGATCCGGGTACCCGCAGGGGCTCCGTGGCGGCGACATTCTCCTTGAGGCGCGAATCCTCGCCGTGGCGGACGTCGTGGAAGCGATGTGTTCCCATCGTCCGTACCGCCCCGCCATGGGCCTCCAAGCGGCGCTCGACGAGCTGGGGAAGAACCGGGGCGTTCTGTACGATCCGGACGCCGTCGACGCATGCATCGACCTTTTCTCACGAGGGGAATTCGCGTTCGGCACGTAAAGGCGCGAACCGTACGACGGTCGCGTCCGCAGGGCCTTCGGAAGTCCCGCCCCGCACCAAGAGAACGCGCGACTCCATCGCCCGACTACAATAGGGGATATGGAAACCACACGACGTCGCGTACGGAGGCTGGCGGGTTGGATGGGACGGCCGTCGGCGTGGGTTGGGTTCATCCTGGTTTTGACCGCGGCCCTCTCCGCGAGTGGAGCCAACGAGCAGTGCCTCTTGGAAGGGGACTGGACGCGCGTTCGTCCGTCGGCGGTGTGGTGCGGCGACAAGAACTCCGCCGTGACCCTTAAGGCGCACATCGTCGGACACGATGACATCCGAAGCGTCCGTGTGGTTGGCCCCAACGAAAGCTTCCAGCTCTACGACGATGGAACGCATGGCGACGCCGCGGCGGGGGATTTCATGTTCACCGCGGAGGGCGTGAGACCGTACTGCAGCACTCGGTACATGCTCCGATACGGCAACGCGGTCGGAACGTGGTACGGGACCCTCGAGGTCACGCTCACGAGCGGCGACCGGCTTGTCGATGACAAGTTCTTGCGAATCGGCCTTGTCCATCCGCGCTACGCGAACGCCTTCCGGTTCGAGACCTATGGCGACGGTCTCTCGGCGACTGTCTTCGCCTTCTTCGTCGAAGATATCGATCGAGCCGTGTTCGACGGATACCCTGTCTCGTCCACGGGGCCCGACGTCGCCGCGCGGGAGGCCGTTCAGAAGCTGTACACTATCTTCCCGGACCGATTCGACTTCATTCTCGTCATGCCGAAGATGCCGATCTTCGCGGCGTCCGACTTCCGAGAAAGGGCATCGCTGTCGCTTCGTGTGGCGAACGACGCTCTGCACATCGGCCTTCCGATCTTCAACCGCGGAGCCGAGTACGGGTCCGGCGGTTTTCTGAAGGGCGTGATCTACCACTCGTTCGGCGGCCTCGATCTGGTTGACCTCGAGATGGCAAGCCTCTGGGGAGCCGACATCGGAGCTTCGCTCGGGCTCGCGACGGAGATCGAGCCGGGACGCTACTTGTGGAGTTCTCTCTCGGACGTCGACGGCCAACTCAGCGCGTTCTACGTTTCGGAGACGGGACTCGTCGGGCATTTCGCCGAGAGCAACGAGGGAACCTGGCAGTTCGTTACGACGATCGGAAACTCACGCTACACACCACTTGAGCTCTACACGATGGGCCTCTTGCAGGCGGAAGCCGTGCCTCCGGCCCACCTGCTCACGAACCCCGACCTCACGGACCCGCAACGCGTCACCGCAGAGTCGGTGTCAACGATCACGATCGAGGATCTGATTGCTGCTCAAGGGGGAGTACGCACTCGCCTGACCGACGCAACCCCAGTCGAGTTCTCGGTCGCGTTCGTTGTCGTAGGGGACGAGCCGTTCACGTCGGCCGAGTACGCCTACTTCTCCTTGTTGGCGTACGAGCTCACGACGAAGGCTGCCCCGGCGGCCACCGACTACTTCGCACCCTTCTACTGGGCGACCGGCGGGCGGGCGGCGCTCAGGGTGCTGCTTCCCGTAACCCTTCCCATCCCGTCAGGGATGTAGCGAGTCGGGCCCCGGCGGGGATGTGCAAGGAACGGCCGATCATGGCGCGTGGCCGTATGGCTCTCCGTAGAACCGCAAGCATGGCCCGGGCGGCGGGCGACAAGCCTCATCCTGGACGAGCCCGCCCGCGGCCGAGCGGGAGGGAGATGACCCTCTCCTACGTGCCGATCGAGGGGAGTCCCGAGCCCTTCTACCGCTGAATGGCTTTCAAGCCCGCAGGGAAATCGAACACGGAGAGGTCATCATGCGGCACCCGCTCTACGGACAGACTCGGATCCGGAGAAGAGAGTCCGGCTCCTACGGCGACGGCGAGTCCTGGGCCGTGATCCAGGACTCGAGGCTGCCGAGTGTGTCCTCATCGACGGGACCGAGGACTTGCACGGCCTGCCTCATCCGCTGAGCGGGCTCTGCCGACTGCGTGGCGGGAGCCAACAGGACGAGGTTCGCGACCTCAGGCCGAGCCTCGGCGACGGAGACCGCCACGCCGGCGCCTTCTCCGTAGGCCACGACCGTCACGCCTTTTCCTGTGGCCTCCGGTTGGGTGAGAAGGGCATCGAGGGCCCCGAGAGCCGTCGTGAGGTTCTCCTCAGCGGTTGCCTCAGCGGGATCGAAGCGCAGGACGACGCTCCCTCGAGCGGCGAGGTACTCGGCGACCTGTCGGAGAGGATCCGCCTCCACATTGGAGTCGGCTGTCGCGGTTCCCGGAATCAGAAGAACCGCCCGCCGCGCCTCAGCGGGAACCGAGAGCAGCGCTTGCCGACCGGAGGGGAGCGTCAGCTCACGCTCCGTGAAGGCGCCCGGAGGAGTTGGAGTCGCGCCTTGGGCACGCTCGCCTGCCCGCTCTGCGAGAGCGTTTACGGCTTCCGTCAACGAGTCAATCTTGCTGCCGAGGCGATCGGAGACGTCGGTAAACCCGGCGACGGTGACGGCTTCCACCTTGGCCAAACCCTCTGCGCCTTGGCTGGCCTGCGTCGTTTCCGCGGCTGCCAGCTGTTCAAGCGTCGTCTGCACTTTGCCTATCGCCGCCGCTTGCTGGTCGGCGAGTTGCTGGGTTTGATCCACCAGCCCCGCCAGGTCTCGGTTCAGGGCGCCGCGTTGGACGAGCGCGTGAATGGAGAAGCCGATGAGGGCGACGCTGAGCACGAGGGCGCCGATGACGAGCGTACGGGTCGATCGCCCGAGCTGTGTCTCCGCCCTCGCCGTGACGACAGCCTCGCGTTCGGTGCCTGGGACAGTCTTCCGTCTCTTGAGCGTCCAGCGAGCGCGCCGCACGTCCCGGACCACTTGTTCCACGTGCTTCCGCTCTTCGATCCGCTGGCGCTGAGCCGGCGTGAGAGGAGCCTCTTCTTGCTTCTTGCCCACAGCATCGCGTCTTGCCGCCTGTTCGCCGGCGGTCGACGGAGATGCCGGGCGCTTCCTGCGGAGAGTCCATCGGGCCCGTCGGGCCTCTCGGAGCTTCTTCTCGATTCGGTTGTGCTCCTCAATCCGCTGCAACTGCCCCTTCGAGGGGGTTGTCTGCTCCTGCCCGCGCGCATCCGAGACGGTGTCGTTTGTAGTCATCGTGGTTAGTGTAATCCCAGTTACAATAGTGGGGGACGAGGGTCAATGCAATGTCCGAGACGTCGCGACGAACCCAACGCAGCATGGGGAGGGGCGTCCAGCGTGCACGGCGGGAGAGTCGGCGCGACGACGCGGCTCAGCCGCCGTACAGAGAACCGAGCGCGTGCAGGAACGGCCCTACTCATGCCGCGTACATCCGCTACCCTTGACATGTACGGCAGAGAAAACGTAAATTGCATGTAGCGCGTCGCCTCCGGGCGGCGCGTTCTGCTTTTCGCGTCGCGTCGCGACCTGTAGCGCAGTTCTATCCCTGCGCGACGGCTCCGAAGCACACTGCCCCTCGACCGGGTATCCTTGCGCGATCCGCCGCCGTGGTTCCGCGGCGTGCGTTCCTGGAAGAGGAGATTCGCATGCTGAACGAAGTCCAAGAAGCCCTGGAGAAGATCCGTCCGATGCTGCGCGCCGACGGCGGCGACGTGGAACTCGTCGAGGTCACGGCCGACGGCGTGGTCCGAGTCCGCCTTGAGGGTGCTTGCCATGGTTGCGCAATGTCTCGGATGACGCTGAAGAACGGCATTGAGCGGGTGCTCAAGGAGGAGGTCCCCGGCGTCACCGAGGTCGAGGCCGTCTAGCGGCTCTGACGAACCGCCCACCCTAGGGTTCACCGGATCTGCCATCGGGGCCACGGAGATCACGGACTTGCCGACGGTCCGAGGGCGCGAAGAACCTGAGCGGCTTCCTTCTTGAGGGCGTCCGTGTTCTCGAGCGTGTGCACCGCCGAGAGGTGATTGCGCTTCCATTGCAGATGGTCCTCATCCGCAGCCATGACGTGATGGGCCGCCAGCGCCTCGATGCTCGGGAACTGCATGCGGCAGAGCGCACAGGTCTCCTTGAGTGGAAGAGGCTGCCACCCCGCGAGAGAGCGACCGAGAGCGCGCGCTTCCTCGAGCTTCTCCGGCAGGTCGGCGACCCGTCCCTTGGCGGCGTGGTGGCGAATGACGTCAAGTCCCATGCCGCACCACTGGGTGATCGACTCGAACATGCGAACCGCGAGATCGACTCCGTACGGATCCTCGGCGATGTACGAGAGGATTAGGACAAGCCGCTTCTTGGCGAAGTTGTGGTGCTCGTCGTAGATCAGGAACGGATGCATCCGGTCGACGAACGCCTTCATCTGGGCGCAGACGTGCCACCAGTAGATCGGCGAGGCGAAGACGATGACGTCGGCGGCGCGAAACGCGGGCGCGATCTCCTGGAATCCGTCCTGGATGACGCACCCTGCGTGCGGAGGGCGAAGACAGGAATTGCACCCGCGGCACGGACCCACCGGGGTCTCGCTGAGCGAGAACTGGACGATCTCGTGTTGTGCGGCATCTCGCAAGCCGAGGACGAACGAGTCCACGAGCGTCGCGGTGTTCCCGTCTTTCTTAGGGCTGGCCTTGAGGACAAGGGTCTTCATATGCCACCTCCTCGGAGGAGATAGCTTCGCGAGGCGACGTATCGCCATCGTCTCCGCGCCGCGAGTGCATCTTCATGCGCAAGTCCCAGCGCCAAGGAAGAGGAGGCCACCGCCCGGGGTCCGAGCGGTGGCCGACTGGTGGGCTGGGAGGTCAGGCTACGCCTGGCTTAGTTTTAGCTCCAGGACGCGGATGAGTTCCTCAAGGATCTGGAGTCCGTTCTGGGGCATGGCTCCCATACGCTGGAAACCACTCCCGTTCGCCGTCTGCCCCGGCATGGCACATCCTTGTCCGTTGCGAGCGCCGAATTGCAGCGGATTCGGCACTTGTCCTGCCTCCGTCCCTACCTGTCCGAGTTGGGCCTGGTTGGACTCTCCGCTCATTCCCGCGGGCGGTGTCTGCTCACTCCCCAACGGAGCGGATGTCTGGGACGGACCCTGCATCATGGATTGGAGGCGAGCACCCCGCCCCATCTCGGCGATCCTGGCCTGTCCGCGCAAGTCTCCGGTCAGGGAGCCGTCGAGACGAGGAAGGACCTGCTCCAAGAGCATGCCCTGGTTGTACGTGAGAAGGTCGCCGAGCTTCTCGTACGCTGCAGCGGCGGCATCGCGCCTCGATTCCACAAGCTCGCGGAGCTCCGTCCGGTACGCCTCGAGGCGTGTGCCGAGTTCCTCGGACGTCCCGCTGAACGCGAGCATCTCCGTTTCGAAAGCGACTCTCTTCTCTTCGAGCGCGGTCTGAAGAGCTTCACGCTGGCCGGCAAGGTCCACCAGGATGTCGTGCAGCGCCTGCATCTGATCCTTCGTGAGCTCCATTCGGTTGACGAGAAGAACGAGGTCGAGGTTGATCTCGGATGCGGTGCTCGGCACCGCGCTGGTTCCTCCATTGGAGAACGTCGTCGCGAGGACGGGAATCACCACGGCGGCGAGGACTAGAGCGATGAACGGGATAGCTTTCTTCAGTCGTTTCATGGGCACCTCCCAAAGAGTGCGTGCGACTACCGCCACTGTGCAGGGCGGAATTGAGGCGCCTCCGTCAGAGTTATGGCAGAGATGTGGGCCGAGCCTCAGGAGGGCCCGCGTTGCTGGACCTGGAAGCTGCCCGAGGTCCTTGGTTTTCGTGCGCCGAGTGCCTGCGGTACGATGCTCTCGGTGATCGACCCTGCTTGAGGTCCTGGTGAACCGAGTCCCGGTCCTGACGCTGTGGGCCACCATTGTCGCGCGCAGATT
>JAPLGD010000063.1 GCA_026390345.1 Candidatus Bipolaricaulota bacterium
GCGGCGGCCCGTGGAGCGACAGCGTCCGATACGCCGTACTTGCCTCGGAGTGGCCAACCTCCCAGGCGTCACCCACTGCACCGGCGAGAGAACACCGGGCGTGATCGCAGGCCCTGATCGCCGTCGCCCTTGTCGACAACGTCAAGAAGCAAGACGCGACCCCTTCACCGGGTGTGTGTCCCCGATCGCGCGCACGCTCATCCCGAGCGGGCGCAGACCACCACACCTGCGCGACACAAGACTCGATGGGAGCCGTGCAGCTCGCGCTTGATCGACCAGCCTTTGCGGACGAGCGCCGCGAGAACCCGACGAGCCTTCGTTGCCGGCCACTCGCTCATCTCTGGACGGCAAACAACTCTTCTAGGTCCGGAACAGACTCCCCGTTGTCAAGCCGGTCGGCGATCACACGCAAAGCCAAAGCCTGTGCCTTGGAGATAGCCGCCACTCGAGTCTGCCCGTACACCAGCACTCCGGGGAGGTCCGGAACCTCGGCAATCCAGTGACCATCCTCTTCCTGCTCGATGTCGATTCGCATGCTGCCGACCTCCGCCTGCACTCTAGCAGCACCAGAGCATGAATGGCAAGGCACTGCGCGTCCGTCGTTCCCGGAAGGGAACAACCCCTGTCTCTCGATGAGCTTCGCGACTTCGTGGGGTGACGCGCCGCGCAAGTGCAGGAACGTCAAGAGACAAGACGCGCCTCCTCCGCCCAGACTCACGCCAAGATGTACTCGCCCTCGATGCGAACCGTCGCCGCACCACCGAATAGGATCGTCGGATTCGAAGCACCGCGGGTTGCCAGGCGCACGCAGTTTGGATACTCCCTGCTCGTTCCCTGCTCGATCACCAAGGGCCGACCATCCCATAGCCCCTCGCCCCGCCAGTAGTGCCCCAGCGCCGCATTGCCGGATCCTGTCGCCGGATCTTCGAGGTAACCGAAGGTCGGCGCAAAGATTCGGGTGTGGAATGCGTGGGCCGGATCGCCGACCTCAGAAGTGAACAGCGCAACGATGTCCGCACCGTGGGCCAAGCACGCCTTCTTGAGTTCCTGAAGGTCTGGGGTTACTCCAAGGCAGGCTTCGTACCCGGTCACCGGAACGATCAGGGTGTTCAGTCCGGCGTTGACAAGGGCCAGAGGGTATCGGGGATCGATGGTGTCAGGAGAGGTTCGTAGGGCGACCGCAAGCTCTGCGCCCCGAAACGCACTCGTTCGGCGAACCGGGGTCGGCGCCTCGATGTAGACCGCATCCTCAGACGCGAGGCGGTTCTCAACTGACAGCGGCCCCATCTTGGTTACGATGCGAAGCCCCGCTGCCGCCTGAAGCTTGGGGTCACTCTGGATGAGGTCGTAGGTCGCGGCGATGGTCGCGTGGCCGCAGAAGTCGACTTCACGCTCTGCGGAGTAGTAGGTCAGACGATAATCAATGCCTTCCTTCTGTACCGGCTGAACATAGGCAACCTCGGTAACGAAACCAGCTAGTTCCCGCGCCAGCCGCAGCATCTGGCTCTCTTCCAGCTTGTCATCTCGTTCCAGGTAGACCGCACCAGCCGGGTTGCCCCGGGCCCTGCCCTGTGCAAAGGCATCGATCTTCTTGAACCGTAGACGTCTCATCCAAGCTCTCCTAACAACGACTGAAGTGCTAAACGTCCTACCCCATTCTGCCTGTGCGTGACTTCGTCCGTCCAATGTTTGGAGTCTCGGGCGCTGCGCGGCTTGACCGCGCAGCGTCCGGCGAAATGATGGGTTGGGCCGGGACCGCGCGCTGCCACCGAACGGCCCCAATAGACACGAACTTTGATATGCCCAGAGCACCGCGCTCATTGCGGGACTTCGACCCCGGCTTGGACAGTGCGGCGACTACTGCCTCACGCGGCGCCTCGTAGATGACTTTGGCCTCGAGATTTTCGTCCAGCAGGACAAGCAAGACAGCGTCGAATTCCTTCTTGATGTCGATGGAGCCCATGCGCTGGCCGGGGCTGGCACCTTCGAGCACGCACCGCCCTTTGATCTGGAGCCGGACGACTTGACCATCACGAACCTCCGTGGCGTCGTAGCCGGCTTGTCTCGCGGGGGCAAGTTCAACCCCGAGAATGCGAGCTGCTTCGTATTCGGCAACCTCTCCGGTAATGCCCAATGGCTTTCCCGTGAGGGCGCGATAGCGCTGAGCGAGTTTCTTCACCTCAGCCAAGATTGCGAGTACCGGTTCAGTGGTCATTGAGAGGCCCAACCATGACTAGCGTGCAACCCCCGCACGCCACCATCATAGGCACTCCTTTGGAGACTGTCCCCTTGGCGGAGGTTGTTCCCTTGGCATCACTCGTCCCGCCTCCTGTGCTCCCACCAGGTTGCAGCAGACATGCAGGCCTATTGCGGGGACATGTCAGCCAAGCACGCCGAGACGTCAAGAAGCAAGACGAGACCCCCCGCCCACGGTCGCTCCGGAACCACACTGTCTCGGGATGTCGTCTCGATGCCGTCTCAGGAGTTGTCGCGTCGACGCCCTCTGGCGCGGAATACCCTCGGTCACGGCGCGACGGCATCTGGTCAGGAACCTCAACGTGGATGCGGCAATGCAAGACGAGACCCTCACGCCCGGCGCTGCATCTGGCCAGGAACCTCAACGTGGATGCGGCAGTGCAAGACCAGACCCTCGCGCCCTGCTTGACGCCTCTGGTTACTATAGGATCATACCATGGCAAAGTGGACGATCGAGTCAGCACGCACATGGACGCACGTGGTCGCTGCCCTCGCCAGTGGATTGTCAATCTGGGCGATTGTGCTCGCGTTGGTGCCAAGGTTCACGGATCCCGCAGTGAGTCTGACAACGAGTGTCTCACTTGCTTCATCAGTAATCCTTCTTGGGGCTGCCGTGTATGGGATCGGGACATGGCGGGAGCAGGAACGGCATCGAGCGAGGCACGATATCGCGCTACGAGCAATCGAAGCGACGCTTGAGGCATTGGAAAGACTCGACTACGCAAGGAATGTTCTGACCGATCAGAGAGAGGCATTCCGAGGTGCAATGGCAAGAGAAGAGCCATGGGAGCCAGAGGACAGGCTGCGACTCATTCAGGATGTTCGCGAGGTCGACGTTGCTCTGAAGCACTTGAGGACTCTGAGCCATCTCGTTCGCCTGCATCTCGGCGAGAAAGCCAGCATGGCCATGGAAGAACTGGTGGGCCTAACCAGGGAGTTTACACGCACGTCGAACCTGCACTTCAATGGAGTCGGTCGCCAGCTTTCCGGGGACGAGTTCAAGCGCACGTACAATGTTCTGTACGGCTACGACGAGAAGAACCCCTTCACCAAAGAGCTGTTGGCCGCGCGGGACGGCCTCTTCAAGGCACTGGAGCCATTCCTCCTCAGCTAGGAACAGCCATCGCGATAGGCTACTCCCTGGTGGGCTCCCGCCCAAACACGCGGCGGGAGCAATCTTCCAGGAAGCTGGTCGCAGTCTGCGCAAGCGACTGGTTGATTCTCAGTTCCCTCCTGAACTGCTCTGACGAAGTGACGAAGTCGTGGAGGCTTCCTCTTCGATTCGGGATCGCGGCGGAGAACGCTTCAAGAAGCTCCAGCAGATCTATGCCCGCCGAGCCTCCAAGATCCTCAAGGTCGTCGATAGTCACGACTGTGAGAGGCGCGAATCGCAGTCCGTCAGTTTGCCACTGCCAGGAACCGGCGACATGTTCGGCTCCAAGCTCCGCCACAAACAGGTCGGCAAGGAATTCGTTCACGAAAGGCTCTTGCAGGAGCCGGTCGTGCACCACAAGCACTGGATACACAAGTCTGTACGCTGCGCCAGTGTCCAGACCCTTCCATGCGCCAGATGCAAGCGCCCGAATGGCACGCGCCAATTGCCCGACTCCCACGGGGCGCTCGCCGTAGAGGTACTTCTCCTTGAGCACCCGTTGGAACTCACGTTCATCGCACTCAACGACGCACCTGTCAGGGATGAACACGGCTTTGGCTTCGACTAGGATGAGTCGGTCGACGTAGTCGAGACACGCATCGACCTCGAACACCTCCCCCTCGACATCCGGGCAAGGAACCTTGCAGTGGAGAACCTGGTGCAGCCCGGCACCGTCTGGAAACATCTCCGCCAGGATGTCCAGCGCATACTCTTCGAAAGAACTGCCGAAGGCGCCGAACACCTCGTTCTCATTTCTGACGGAGAGAAGCTGAAACAGCGGCCCAACCATGTAGCTGTCAGCCAACAGCAGCGCATCAGGAATGGCGCCTCTGCCATCGTCCATCGCAATGATTGGCTTCGTGCGGAACGGCTTGAGGCTGAACCCTGGAGCCTCCTCAAAGGAGCCTGGCAATTGGGCAGAGGGCCAAAGCTCACGTCGGAGAGACTCGCTGGTCGAGATTTGGTGCGCCTGATAGGCGGCATACACCGCCGCGTACTCGGTGTCCTGTCCGAGCGTGACTGCATCAGCCATGATCATCGTGTCCGCTAGCTGGAGATGCATGCTGATCAGCGCGCCTGCCGCGGACATGTACTCCAGCGGGGGTGCTCCCATGGCTTCTCGGAAGTCGTTCTCGAGACCCGGGTAGTACCTGGGCAGATACTCAAGGAAGAGCTTCCGGCCGCGGCCGATGACCCTCCACGGATCGACGCCCGACAACCCCGCATCGAGCGCCGTGCGGAAGAACACGAGCGCGATGTCCTTCAAAGCTTCGATGTCGGCGTTGTCGTCCAGGACCTTGCGGATCTTCGTCTCCGAAGCCCATGAGCAGATCAATGCCGCCTTGGTGAAGAGATCCTTCTCGGCCTGCGTCCATTCGCCTCTAAGTCTTGGGGTGTCGGGATCGCACAGAAGCAGTGCCCAGCGCACAAGTTCGAGCAGGCCCCTTCGGGTAAGGAATGCCGTCTTCTCGGGGCAGTCCGCATCGCGTCGCCGCGCGACTTCGTTGAGCCTGGCACCTGTCTCGGCAGTGAGGAATGTGTTGGCAAGACACCGCTGCCGATCGAGCCTGCTCTGCGTTCTAGGTCCGGTCAACACCTGGTTCGCACGCGCACACATGACGAGAACGAGATCCAGAGGCAGTGGCGAGAGACACTTCCGAAGTGTTTCGAGAGAGCACTGCTCCTCCGGGAAGATGTCTGTGAGTTCCACGTAGGAACCGACCTCAGCCGCCAATGGGGTTCGCCTCTCCCGACCGTCTGAACATGCTAGAGTCGCCCTCCGAAGGCACGTTGTGTGAGAGAGACAAGTAGGGCGTTCTCACCCTCCCGCGCAGTTCCATGTCTTTGACGCAGTTTGCCGATCGTCTCCACCATTCGTGTGAATCGCTCCTGCTCGCTCACCGGCGGAAGGATCAGCCGCAGGCGCCTCAAGCCCGTTGAGCTGACGTTGTAGTTCCCGGCCGTTGTCCGCGTCTCGCGAACAAGCCTGCTTCTGTATGTGGGAAAGGAGACCTGCTCACGGACGAAGACCGGCAGCGCTTCTGCATCCTGCCTGAGGCGAGCGCGTATGAGGTATGACGCAAACGCAGTTGGTTCGTTGCCGCCTTCAAACGCGGCGCAGCGGCCAATGTACTCAGGATTACCGTTCGTCCTTACGAACAGCAGATCCCCGTTCTCCAGCCGAAGCTTATCGTGCTCACGGACGTCGAGCACGCAGTACTTGGCGTCATCTGAGGCGGTGATCTCGCCGCCGAGCACATTCGGAATCCGGAGGACCAAGGACGCTCCAAACCCACGCTCGGCAACACACTTCTTCGATGTCCCGTAGCTGATGTCGGCCAGCAGCTTGCCGAACTCAACCACCGGCCATCCCTTCGGGTTCGTGACGGGGTCACCGAACATGTCGCGAAAGGCGGAGCGGAGGAACTGGTCGGCGAGGTCCAGAGTCTGCCGACGCTTGCGGCGAACGGCGTCGGCCTTGTCGAGAATGGCGGCGATTCGCCGCTGCTCCGGGAGGGAAGGAAGAGGGATCTCCGTCAGGCGGAGCTTGCCGATCGAGAGACTAGCCTGATTGACGCTTGGGTTGACGAACCGCAGATACTGCGCCCGACACGCAGGCGACCGTAGGAACCGGAGGAGAAACGCAGGCTCGACAAGTTCCAAGGCCGGGCGGAGCGCAAGCAGATTCATCCCGTGGATGAGCGGCGAGGGGAACCCCTTATAAAGCGCGCACTTTCCGATGTGCGGAAGGCTATTGATGTGACTGAACAAGATGTCCCCAGGGCGGAGAACCCACTGGTCGAGAGTGCCACTGGCGACGCCTGCGTGGCCGACTCGGGTGGGGTCAATGTCCCCCGTCGATATCGTCTCAATCCGCGTTATCGGGATCCCTCCCGGAATCTCGCCCTGCTTGATTGAGAGGCCATTGCGGATCGACTCGCAGACGCTTCCGAGCTGGACCTTGGGCCACGTCAGCGCACGGCTACTGTCGCTCTTCATCTAGCATCTTCTCCAGCTCGTCGAGATCCTTCCGGATGTCGTCTTCCAGCTCGCGGAGCCGCTGGAGGATGACCTTCGGCGGGTCGTACTCGACTTCCTCGTACTCCGTCTCCTTGTAGCGGTTGATCGAGAGGTCGTAGCCGTTCGCGACGATCTCCTCGACGGGGACGTAGAAGGCTTTGGCTCTGCGATCGGCGAACTGCACCGGCGCGTCGCCCTGGCCATGGTTCCACTCCCGCCACTTCGCGACGATGTCGGAGATGTCGTTCGCCTCGATCTTGTCGCGCTTGTCGTCGAGTGAGTAGCCGTCGGCGTCCATGTCGTAGAACCAGACGCGCTCGGTCCTCCCACCCTTCACGAACACGATGACGGCCGTGCTGACGCCTGCGTACGGCTTGAACACGCCCGACGGCATCGAGACGACGGCCTGCAGCTCGCACTCCTCGAGCAGCATCTTGCGCAGCGCCTTGTGTGCGTTGCTCGATCCGAAGAGGACGCCGTCCGGGACGATGACGCCGGCGCGGCCGCCGATGCGCAAGAGGTTCATCACGCGGTTGACGAACAGGAGTTCGGTCTTCGTTGTCTTGAGACTCAATTCCTCGTGGATGTCGCCCTTGTCGATGCTGCCCTTGAATGGCGGATTGGTGAGAACGACCTGGTACTCGTCTTTCTCGTCGAAGCGCTTGGATAGCGTGTCGGCGTACTTGAGATTCGGGTGCTCGATGCCGTGCAGGAGCAGGTTCATCGCGCCGATGCGGACCATGGTCGTGTCGAAGTCGAAACCGTAGAGCGTCTCTTCGCGCAACAGACGCTGGTGCTCGTGGTTCGTCAAGAGGTCGCCGAGCAGGCCGCGTTCGAGGCCGTTCTCGTCAACCTCGCGGTGCTCGGGGCTCGTGAGCTGGGTGAGGATGTGCTGGTAGGCGCCGAGGAGGAATCCGCCGGTGCCGCAGGCGGGATCGCAGATGCGGTCGCCAAGCTTGGGATCGACGAGGGCGCAGATCATCTGAATGATGTGGCGCGGGGTGCGGAACTGGCCGTTCTTGCCGGCCGACGCGATCTCAGACAGCAGGTGCTCGTACAGATCGCCTTGCGTGTCCTGGAACGTCTGCCCCTCGCTCTGTTCGCGGGCAATCTCGGCGTAGATCTCGTCGATGATCCCGACGGCCTCGACGAGGAGCGACGCCTTGGGGAGGATGAACACGGCGTCCTGCATCGCCTCGGCGAACGGGTTCCCGTCGCCGCCGAGCGACTTGATGAACGGGAAGACGCGGTCGCGGACGTGGGCCAGCATCTGCTCGCCCGGCAGGTGGCGGAAATGGCTCCAGCGGAGTTCGCTCTTCGGGATCTCGCGGTTGTCGAGCCCGGTGAAGGTGCCGTCGAACAGGGACGCGCGCTTCTGCCCGACGAACTGCGCCCGCTTCGCTTGCTCGAGATCGGTCGCGTCGAGCCGGCGCATGAACAGGAGATAGCTGATCTGCTCGATGGCCGTCAGCGGGTTGGCGATCCCGCCGGACCAGAAGCGGTCCCACAAGGCATCCACTCGAGATCGGATCGTTGGCGACAGCACGCTACCCACCATCCTTCGCTGCCAGCTTGCGCCACTTGGCTCCACGTCCTTTGCCTTCCATAGCCACGAGGCCTGCCTCCCGCAACTGGTTGAGCACGACACGGATCATGTCGCGGCTCACTTCGGGGCAGTCGCGCTCTAAATCCGAGATCGCAAAGGGCGCGATTCTTCGGCGTACGGCCGCCTTGACGAGTTCGGTCTTCGATCCGCGTGCCGTCTGGATCGTGCCGACTCGATCCTCGAACTCCCGGTACGCTGCGGTGAGCACGCCCCAGAAGTAGTTGAGCCACGGATGCACGTCATGCGTCCCCTCGTGCCATCCTTGCGAGCTCCGCTCGAGAACCTCGTAGTACGTCTCTTTCGACTGCTCGAAGACTCTTTCCAGGCTGATGAAGCGCCCGACGTCGTACCCGGCGTGGTAGAGCGTGAGGAGGGTGAGCAGCCTCGAACAGCGGCCGTTCCCGTCAGCGAACGGATGGATGCATAGGAAGTCCAGCACCGCGAGGGGAACTACGAGAAGAGGCTCTCGCTGATCCTCGTTGATGGCCGCCTCGTAGCGCTCGACGAGTCTCGCCATCGCCCCCGGCGTTTCGGCAGCGGATACGGGGCGAAATCGCACGCGCTCCGAGCCATCGTCGTGTCGCTCGATGATGAGGTTGTCTTTGGCTTTCCAGTATCCGCCAGCCGAGGCCGAGTAGCGGTTGATCATGGCGTGGCACTGCAGGATGGTGTTGAGGGCAACGGGCATGTGCTCCGCTTGCTCGTGGATGAGCGCCAGCGCATCTCGATATCCCGCGATTTCTTCTTCGGATCGGTTGGTTGATGCCGTGCTCTTCAGGACCAGCGCCTCAATGCGACCCCGGTCGGCCGTGATTCCCTCCAGGCGGTTCGAGGATTCGACAGACTCGATCATCGCGGCGGCTTTGAGCGTGTCGAGAATCTGCGGCGTCTGGTGGGAGTAGAGCTCCTGCTTCCCGCGGTACTCGCCGAGCGTCGTCATCGCCGCGGCTTGCGAGGCCGTGAACGTGAGTTAACGACCCGGTTACGCATTCTTGCCGCCACCGGCTGGCAGCTCCAGAGCTCCGATCAGGTCGCGAGATAGCGCGAGAATCTCGTCGATCTCGGCGCTGCCGAACAACCCCTGAATGCCGCTCGGGTGGACGCGCGTGAACGGCTCGTCGACCAGGTCGCGTTTCTCGACGCGACGCGTCTGGAGGATGAATGTCCGCAGAGTCTGCAGGAAGAGGATCTGGCGGCTCGAAAGGTCGGTGTGGGCGGCGATGAATCCATCGAACCGCGCAGTGACGGTCTCCTCCCACGACGCGACGCGCTCGAGGCCGAGGACGTGGCGGATGAATTGGAGGAAGTGGGCGGTGCGGTTGTCGTAGACCTGCTGCAGCCGCTCCTCAGTCACGTGCAGCTCGCTCGATTCGAGGAGCTGAGCCAGGTCGTGGATCTCATCTTTCGTCAGTTCCGCGCCATCCCGCACCTTCTGGAGGACAGGGTTCTCGTCAACGAGGTCGCGGACGAAGGCCTCGACGCGCTCGCGGTACGCAGCAATGCTCAACCGCCCCAGATCGCCGCCCAGCTCGATCCTCTCTTTGATCAGCGTCATGTCCCTGAGGTCGAGCCGCATCAACGGCGTCGTCTTCGGCGTCCGGTACGGCATGAGCGGCGCGAGACGCCGCGTCATCTCTCGCAACGCGTCATCCGCAGGATCGACCCACCACTCGTCTCCGAGAACGCGCTCGATCAGCTCGCGCTCGCGCGCCACGATGTTGACGCCCATCGGCAGCTCGTCGACCTGCGCGCAGAGGCTCTCGCGAATCGCGTCGGCGCGATCCCGCTCGTCGGCCAGGCGCGCGGTGGCGTACTCGACGGCGTCAACCTCGAACCGCACGCTCTTGAGGTCATCGCCCGTCCGCGCCCGCAGAACCGGAGCGATCGCCGTTCGCAGGAAGGCAACCTTGTCACCGTCGACGCGCCGCCAGAACTCGCCGTCACGAACGCGCGCCAATTCCGCAGACGCCTGCTGCACGACGAGGTTCCGCGCGGGGAGCTTGGCGAGGTCGCTTCGCAAGTCGTCGCAGGCGGCTTCGGCCACAGCGGATTGCCCAACGGCGAGAGCGGCTTCGAGTTTGTCGAGCCGCGCGCGGAAGAGCTTCACGGGGGCAGCCACAAGGGCCTGCGGATCGCGGCCCTCGGGGTGCATGTCGAAGTAGGCGAAGTTGCCCCAGCAATCGATGATCAGGAAGCGGTCTTTCTCTGGGCACCACGTCTTCCGCTTCGCGGGCTCTTCGAGGACGCGCGTTCCGCGTCCGATCATCTGCCAGAACTTGGTGCGCGAGTACACGGGCTTGGCGAACACGAGGTTCACGACTTCGCGGATGTCGACGCCGGTGTCGAGCATGTCGACGGAAATCGCGACGCGCGGCATGTCCTGGAGCTTGAACTGGTCGAGGAGGCCGCCCTTGTCGTGGACGCGTGAGTCTTCCGACACAAGCACGCGAGCGAGACGTCCCTTGTGCTCCGGGTAGAACTCGTCGAACAGCTTCTGCAGCCGCCGGGCGTGGTCGATCGAGATGGCGAAGATGATCGTCTTGCCGGGAAGCGTGCCCGACGGGTCCTTGATCGCTTCCTCCATGAACTCGCGCACGACGAGGCCGTTCGTTCCTGAATTCGTCACCTTGCGCTCGAGTTCGGTGCCTTCGAAGTCGATGTCTTCGAGATCCTTGCCCTCGGCAATGAGGCGCCGCTGTTCGGCCGGATCAAGCGCGCGGCCGTGGATGCCCTCAAGCTGGAACTTCGACCGAACCTTCAGCACCTCGAAGTTGCAGAGGTAGGGCGGCACGTGGGCGATGGCTTCGTCGAACGAGTAGGCGAAGGTCGGATCGCCGTCGGCGCAGTCGAACAGCTCGAACGTATCGTGGTCGACGAAGTCGGTGGGCGTCGCCGTCAGTCCCACCTTGATGGCCGAGAAGTAGTCGAGAACGTTCTTGTAGACGTTGTACAGGCTGCGATGGCTCTCGTCGGCGATCACGATGTCGAAGACGAAGGGCGAGATGTAGGCTTCCGGGGTCGTGCCCTTCTCGATCAGGTTCAGCATCGTGGGGTACGTCGCGACGTAGATGCGGCGCTCGCGCGGGAAGCCGCGATCGCCCTTCTCGGGCCACCGCGGCTCGGACGGCAAGTACTCCTTGAACGTGTCGAGGGCCTGTCTGCGCAACGGGATGCGATCCACGAGGAAGAGCACGCGCTTTGCCCAGCCGGCGCGCTGGAGGACGTCGACGAGCGCCACAGCGGCCCGCGTCTTGCCGGTGCCCGTGGCCATGACCATCAAGAACTTGCGCCGCTTCTCTTCGATCGCTTCGAGTAGGGTGCGGATCCCTTGGATCTGGTAGTCGCGACCCGCGATGCCGCGGTTGATCAGCTCGACGGAGAGTGCTCGACGCTGCCGCCGCAGTTTCATCCATTCGAGGTCGTCGCGCGTCGGGAAGCCGACAACTTCTTCCGGTGGGTAGAAGTCGGACTCCCAGAAGAAGTGCCGTTGGCCGTTCGTGTAGAAGACGAAAGGCAGCTCGACGCCATGATTGCGCTCCAGGTGTTGCGCGTACTGCAACGCCTGCTCCTGACCGAGCTCGGCGTCACGCGACGTGCGCTTGGCTTCGACGATGGCCGCTGGAAGCCCGTTCAGCAGAAGACCGTAGTCAGAGAACCCACTCCCAGGACTTGGCTCGCCCGTGGCGCGTTCCCTCGTGAGCGTGTCTGCAAGATGGACTTCCAGCTCCAGAGTGACCTGCGAACGGTCCGTGACGTTCCATCCGGCAAGAGCAAGACGGGTGTCAATGTGCCGTGCGCGTGTCTCAGCCTCAGAGAGATACATGGCTTGTGAACCAGATCATCTCCTCCAACCGCTTCTACGCGATTCTAGCGTAGGCGTGGGGCGGATCCAACCATGGAGGAACTGAGAGAACAAGGCCGGAAGAGCCCGCGAACGTCGCAGACAAGCTGCGACGCCACAGTACCTGTGTGCCGTTCCGCGGACTCCGGGCGCTTGACAGGAGGAATGTCGCACTGTATCCTTTGTGACCGCGTGCGGTTTATATTCGCAGGGACGGAACGATGCCAAGAGCGTTCACGGAAACGGAGAAAGAGACGATCCGAGGCCGGCTGATCGAGTCGGGGCGGGAGTGCTTCGGCCGCTACGGGCTCGCGAAGACGACAATCGAGGACTTGGTGAAGCCGGCGCGCATTGCCAAGGCGAGCTTCTACCTCTTCTACGAGAGCAAGGAAGCCCTCTATGTCGAGACGGTCATCGACGAGATCCCGGCGATGATGGAGCGGCTCCTCGATGCGTCGTTCCGCACGACGAACGACACGCGGGACGCGCTCGTCCTCTTGATGAAGGCAATGGTACAGGAGATCGAGACGAACCCGATCACGCGCGTTCTGCTCGGCGATCCGAGCGACCTGGATCGCCTCACGGCGTCCCTCGACATTGAGAAGATCCTCAGGCAGGCTAGCACGATGTTCGCTCCGCTGATCGATGAGATCCGGAAGGCCCAGGCTCAGGGGGAGATCGTGGCCGGCGATCCGCAGGAGCTCCTGTACACGCTCGGGCTGATCAAGATGTACCCGGTCAACAAGCGGCGCGTGCCCGAGCCGATCTACAACACGATGCTCGATCGCTCGGCACGGGTGATCGCCGACGGCCTCACGTGCCCCGCCAAGGCTGGGCGCGTGGGCCGTCCGACGGCGCGAACAAGCCGGCGCCAGGCGCCGGCTATTCGTAAGGAGAATCCCGTCTCGGAGATGGATTCTCCGGCGAGAGCGGCGCGAGCGACCAAGCGAGCAGCCCGCAAGAAAGGGAAGGGCCAATGAACTCGACAACGATTCGTATGGCGTGGCGGGGGCTCTGGCGGCATCCGCAGCGGACGCTCTTGATGATCGCCATGGTCGCTTTCGGCAGCTTCGTGATCCTCTTCCTGTGGGGCGTCACCGACGGGTTCCTGACGACGATGACGCGCACCCAGGCGGTGGAGAACCAGGGGGCGTTCCAGGTCCGGGCGGTCGGCTACGCCGACGACCCGGCGTCGTCCAACGGCCTGACGCCCGACGACGTCGCCGCCGCGGAGTCGGCGCTCGCCGGGCTTCGAGCTCAAGCGGTCGCGCCGCGACTGGAGACGTACGGGATGATCCGCAGCGCCTACGGAACGGATGGAGTGACGATCCGCGGAGTGGACCCGCTCCTGGAGCCGCGGGTGACGGAGCTTCACAACACTCTCACGGCCGGCCGCTACCCGAGCGGGACGGGCGAGGCTCTCCTCTCGGCTAAGCTCGCATCGGATCTCGACGTGCGGGTCGGCGAGCGCGCCGTGCTCCTTGCGTCGGGCGAGAACGGGACATCGTCGCTGGCGTTCCGGGCTGTAGGGTTCTTCTCGTCGACGCTCACGGAGCTCGACAAGGTCGTGCTCATTCCGATCGCCGACGCGCGCAGGATGACCGGCTGGGAGGGCGCAACAGCACTCGCTGTCTCTCTGCCGCCCGGCGCGTCGACGGATCGCGCCGTGAGCCACGCTCGTGCCCTCCTCGCCGATCGGCCGAGCCTCGAGGTGGCCGACTACTTCGCCCTCAACCCGCTCGCGCGGGTCATGATCCAGGGCTCGACGATCAAGATGATCCCATTCGTGATCCTGATCTCGCTCCTTGTCGGGTTCGGCGTTGCCAACACCACCTTCTACTCGGTCCTCGAGCGTACGCGGGAGTTCGGCGTGATGGCGGCACTCGGCATGAGTCGCCGCCAGCTGGCGAACATGGTGCTCGCTGAATCGATTCTTGTTTCGTCGGTCGGGTTCGCCGTCGGCGGCAGCCTTGGCTACGGCACGCTCCTGTACATGTCTCGCGTCGGCCTTGACCTCGGATCCCTGGTCGGCGTCTTCAGTTCCGACTCGGGCATCCCCGCCGTCATCTATGCCTCGGCATCCGGCCTCTACTGGCTGGCCGCGCTCTCCGTCGTGGTGTTCACCGCGCTCGCCGCCGCGTGGTACCCGGCCCGCCGCGCGAATCGTCTCGAGCCTGTGACGGCCATCCGGGAAGGCTAGGAGAGGAGAAACCATGAACCGACGTAGCGTCCCCTGTCTGCTGGCTGTCCTCGTCTTCGCCGCGTGCATCGCATGCGCCGCATCCGCTCAGGTCGACGTGCCAACCGGCACACCCGATGCGCGGGCAATCCTCGACCAGGTTCGCACGACGTGGCAAGGCGACAGCTTCCACGCCGTCGTCCGGCTCGAGATCACCTTCGCCGGCGCGACGAAGCTCCACGTGCTCGAGGTCTGGACGCTGGGTGAGGACTACGCCCTTCTCCGCGTCCTCGAGCCTGCAGCCGACGTGGGCTCCGGGTACCTCCAGATCGGCGACGACCTGTGGTACTACTCGCCCACGGCCGGAAAGGCGATCAAGCTTCCATCGATGGCGCTCGGCGATGCCCTGTTCGGCGCGGGACCGTCCCTCTCCGACCTCGCGCTCGACACGCTCTCCGAGGACTTCGACGCGACGGTGGAGGCGACCGATGGCGGCTACTCTCTCACCCTCGTTCCTCACGCAGACGCACCCGTAGTCTACGGGAAGCTGGAGCTCACCGTGACGAACGACTACGCGATCGTTCGACTCGTCACCTATGACCAACGCGGCGAAGCCGTCCGAACAGCGACCTTCTCCGAGCTCGTCGACCTCGGCGGCCGGAAGGTCCCGACCCTGATCGTCCTCGAGGACACGTCGGGCGACCGCACGGTGCAACAGATCACGAACCCTGAGTACAACCTCAACCTCGACCCGTCGTTCTTCACACTGGAGCGTCTGGAGGGAGTGGAATGAAGGCCGCGATCCGCCACCTTATCCGCAACCGCCGCCGCAGCCTGCTGACGCTGCTCGCCGTGCTATGCCCGGTGTACATACTCGTGATCATGTTCGGCTTTGCGTCGGCAACCATGAACGACATGTTCGACACCGTGACGCGCGTCGACACAGGCCATCTCCAGATTCGCCACGTCGAGACGCGGGCGTCCGGCTCGGCGACGCCGTTGATCCAGGATCCGGCCCCCATCCTCGCGGCGCTCGCCGGCACCGAAGGGATCGAGTGGTCCACGGTCCGCCTCGACCTCCCGGCCTTGGCCAGCGCCGGCGACCGCTCGCGCACGGTCCTCATCCAGGGTGTCGTTCCTGAGGAAATCGACCCAATCAGCTCGATGCGCAGCCGCATCGTGGAAGGTGCCTACATCACGAGCGACAGCCCTGGCGTGATCGTCGGAAAGGAGTTCGCCGCCCTCCTTCAGCTCGAGGTCGGCGACGAGTTCGTCCTGCTCGGCGCGCACCCGGAGATCGGCGTCGTCGCGCTTCGCGTCCCGGTGGTGGGCATCGTCGACGTTCCGATCGCTGAACTCGGACGCTCGGTCGTTCAGGCGCCGCTAGCGCTCGTCCGCGAGTTGGCCCGCAGCCCGTCCGCGGCAACGAGCGTCGTCGTTCGCGTCGCGGGAGTGACTGGGACATGGGATACAGACACGATCGACGCGGTCGCACAGAACCTCCGCGCTGCCCTGCCCAGCGACTACGAGGTCCTCGACTGGCGCGACCTCGTTCCGCAGGTCGAGGTCTACATGCGCCTGCTCAACCCCGCCATTGCGATCGTCGCCGCCGTGTTCTTCGCCCTCGGCGCTCTCGTGGTTCTCAACACCGTCTACTTGTCGGTCATGGAACGCACCAAGGAGCTTGGCCTGATCCTCTCTCTGGGCGCGTCGCGGGGTCACGTGGTGCGGATGATTCTCACCGAAGCAGCCCTGCTTGCGGCCGTCGGAGCGGCCGGGGGCGCCGTCGCCGGAGTGGCCCTCATCCTCCTCGTTGAAGCCCTCGGTGGGATCCCGCTCTCCGGCGACTTCCAGTTGTTCGCGAAGGCCATGGGGATGAGCCCGGCCCTCCACCTGCGAGTGGCGGCCTTGCAGACACTTCTTGCGGCATCGGCGATGGCGGCTGTGGCCCTTCTCGCCGCGTGGTATCCGGCCCGTCGGGCCTCTCATCTCGAGCCCGTGGAGGCGATGCGGTATGTCGAATAGCCCGCTGATCCAGACGATCGATCTTCACAAGACGTATGAAACCGGAACCGTCGCCACGCCCGCGCTGCGCGGCGTCGTCCTCGAGTTGCGCGAGAAGGAGTTCACAGCGGTCGCTGGCCCGTCGGGGTCGGGCAAGTCGACGCTCCTGCACCTGCTTGGCGGCCTCGATCGGCCGACGTCGGGCGAGATCCTCCTCGAGGGCCGGCCGATGTCGACCCTGTCGAAGGATGCCCTCGCCCGCCTGCGCATGACGAGCATCGGCTTCGTCTTCCAGGCGTACAACCTGATCCCGGTGCTCACCGTGCTCGAGAACACCGCGTTCGTCCTGGAGCTACAGGGCGTAGCGCGGGCCGAGCGCATCGAGCGGGCGCGGCGGATCCTGAGCGAGTTAGGAATCGACCAGTACGCCGACCAGTTCCCTCAGCGGATCTCGGGCGGCGAGCAGCAGCGGGTCGCGGTGGCGCGTGCCGTCGTCTCCGAGCCGTCCATCGTGCTCGCCGACGAACCGACGGCGAACCTAGACACGGTGACGAGCCTCGAGTTGATTGACCTCATGCGACGCCTCAACCGGGACAAGGGAGCCACGTTCCTCTTCGCCACGCACGACGGCCGCTTGCTCGATCGCGTCAATCGGCTCGTGACGCTGGTGGACGGCCGAATCGCGTCGGACGAGGTCCGCGATTCGGCTTGAGGTCCGCGTCGGCCGGATCGCAAACGACGTAGCGTCGGAGCTTGTCTCCGACGTTCGCGGCAACGTCGCACACAAGGTGCGACGCTACGCCCGTCCCGCGTCGTCGCACGCAGATGGTGGTGCGCTTTCATGGCAGAACCGAGCGCATAGACGCTACGACGAACTCCGGACTATGACCCGACGAACTCCACGAACTCAAAGAACCCAACGAACCGAACAGACTGCGCACCGCGAACTGCGAACTAGCCCCGCGCTCGTCCCCTGAGCGCTTCCACGACCTCGTACGGCAGTCGAACCTGCCCGAGGGACGGCTTCGATGAGCCGGGCCCGTGGTCGTCCGAGCCGCCGGAGACGAGGAACCCGTGTTTCGCTGCCTCCGCCGCGAGGCGCTCCGGGGCAATGGATAGGTCGGGCGAGCGCGGGTCCCGGTACGGGTAGACGCTCTCGATCGCGTCGATGCCCTCCTCCGAGAGGAGGCGGAAGAGCGAGTCCCATTCCGCGACCCGCATCAGGCAGGGGTGGGCCACGGAGATCGCCGCTCCGGCGGCTCGCAGAGCCTTGACCGCCTCGCGAAGGGTGACCTTCTCGAGCGACACGTAGCACGGCTGCCCGCGGCCGATGAACCGGGCGAACGCCTCGTCGAACTCGGCGATCGCACCTTTCTCCATGAGAGCACGCGCGAGGTGCGGCCGCCCGACGTTCCCCTCGGCGTGGTTCCGGACGTCATCCATGTTGAGGTCGACGCCAACCTCACGGCACTTCTCGACCATCTGCTCCATTCGCTTGTTGCGCGCGCGGTCCATCCAATGCAGGAGATCGGCGAGCTCGCGCGCCGCGGGATCGACGAAGTACCCGAGCAGCTCGCCGCTCACCCCGTCGAAGTCGGCCTTGAGCTCGACACCGGTGATGACCTCAACGCCGCCCATATGGGTCACTCGCTCGGTCAAGTCGGGCGACACGGTGTCGTGGTCGGTGACGGCGATACAAGAGAGCGCGGCGGCCTTGGCGCGGCCCACCAACTCGGCGACGGTCTGCGTACCGTCCGAGGCCACCGTGTGCAGGTGAAGGTCGGCGTAGCCGGCCGTCGACGGCTTCCGCTTCATCTCAGGCTCGTTTCCGCGGCCTGCACGACGTTCTCCATCAGGAGCACGGTGGTGAGCGGCCCGACGCCGCCGGGGACTGGACTGATCCAGGCCGCAACCTCGGAGACAGCGGCGAAGTCGACGTCTCCAACAAGGGCGTCACCGACGGCGTTGGTCCCGACGTCGACCACGACGGCCCCAGGACGGACCGCATCGGCGCGGAGGAAGCGGGGCTTCCCGACCGCGACGCAGACGACGTCGCCCGCTCGCGTCTGCAGAGCCAGGTTCCTTGTCTGTGAGTGGCAGGTGGTCACCGTCGCTCCGCGAGCAAGCAAGAGCTGGCCGAGCGGCCGCCCGACGACGAGGCTCCGCCCGACGACGACCGCGTGGACGCCGCGAAGTTCGATCTTGTGCCCGTCGAGGAGGGCCATCACCGCCGCCGCGGTCGCCGGAACGAAGCCGGGCTGTCCGGCGAAGAGCCTTCCAAGCGACAGCGTGCTCGCCCCGTCGACGTCCTTCTCGGCTGGAATCGCGTCCTGCACGGCGCGGAGGTCAACGTTCGCCGGAAGAGGGGCCTCGATCATGATGCCGTGCACCGATGGGTCGGCGGCGAGCTTGCGGACGGAGTCGACAAGGCGCTCGGTCGTCGCCCGTTGATGAATCCGCGGGCCTGTTCCGTCCCGTACGCCTTCGCCAGCTCGACCGCCTCGTCGAGGGCGACCTCGGGCGGCACTTCCTCCGAGTAGAGGAGTTCGTAGACGCCGATTCGGAGGATGTTGCGGTCGAGGAGCGCCAGCCGGTCGAACCGCCAGCCCACCGTCCGCTCGCCGATGAGCCGGTCGATCTCGTCGCGCTGGGCGACGATGCCGTTGTAGACGCTCTCGATGTACGGCCGCTGGTCGCCGGGGTCCTCGTCCTCGCAGATCTCGTCGAGAATCACGGGGAGGAACTCCGCGCGGTACAACGCGAACAGTACCAACTCACGGGCTCGCGATCGCTGCATCGCTCAGGCTCCCCGCCCTGCGCGTGTGCGGCCCCCCCGCCGGGGTTGCTTGCGCCCCCGCCCGCCGTCCCGCCGGCGGCCCTCCGTCCGCGCTTGCCGCTTCGCACGCGTTTGCGCCGCGGCCGGCGGCCCACCGTCCACGTTTGCCGCCCGCGGCCCTTCGTACGCGTTTGCCGCTCGCGGCCCTCCGTACGCGTTTGCCGCTCCGTACGCGCTTGCAGCCTGCCCATCGTACGCGCTTGCAGCCTGCACTAGACCTCGCTCGTGTCGTCCCATTCGTCCGCGCTCTCCCGCGTGCTCTCCTCGCCCTGCTCGTCACCCTTGACGACCCGCTGGACGTCGACGTTCACGGCGCTGACGCGGAGCCCCGTCATTCGTTCGATCTCCGCCTTGATGCGCGCCTGGACCAGCTTCGCAACCTTGCGAATGGGAACCCCGTAGACGACGGTGATTCGCACCGTCACGGTGACGACGTCGCCGTCAACCGTCGTGTCGACGTACCGCTTCATCCCTTCACCGCGACGGAAGACGCTGTCCCCGGGGCGGAGGTTGGCGATCCCGCCGATCTCCGAGACGGCAATGCCGGCGATGGCCGTGACGACATCCTTCGAGATGCCTACACTTCCCTTGTCCGCGTCGACCATCCCGGCCTCCTCACTTCTTCCCCGCGTCGTGCGAGTGCGGGGGAACGACCTTCTTCACGTTGACGTCGACGGACGAGACCGAGAGGCCGACCAGCCGCTCGATGTCGCGCTCGACGTTCTGCTGGACGCCGCGGGCGACGGCGTGGACCGGATACCCGTACTCGACGGCGATTTTGAGTTCGAGACGAACTTGCTCGTTGACCAGTTCCGTCTTGATCGTGGGAGCCACGTCCTCGACGCCGAAGATGCTCATCAGGCCTCCGGGCGAGCCGGTGGAGTGGCCGACTCCGTCGACCTTCTCCGCGGCAATGCGGGCGATGGAGGCGATGACCTCTTCGGCCATCGTGATCCGCCCGTCGTCATCGACGATCTCGATCCTCCTCTCCGCCATCGCTCCTCCTCGCTAAACCGCTAGACTCGCTCGACGTACGCCCCCGAGCGCGTGTCGATCTTCAGGTGGTCGCCCTCCTTCACGAACAGCGGTACCCGGACGACCACCCCCGTCTCGAGGGTGGCCGGCTTGTCGACGTTGGAGACGGTGTCTCCGCGAACGCCGGGCTCGGTGCGGGTCACCCTGAGCGTCGTGAAGTTCGGGATGTCAACCTTGACCATCTCGGACTTGTAGTAGTAGCCGATCACGACCGTCCCCTCGACGAGGAACTCGGCCTGCGGTCCGAGCATCTCCTTCGGGATCGGGAACTGATCGAACGTCGCGACGTTCATGAAGTTGTAGTTGTCGCCGTCGTGGAACAGGTACTGCAGCTCGTGCGACTCGAGGAACACAGCCGAGGTGTCCTCGAAGCCCCGGAAGGTCTCGCTCGTGACCTTGCCCGTCTTCAAATGCTTCAGCTTCGTCGAGGCGACGGCGCTTCCACGGCCGCGCTTGTTGTGCTCGTACTCGAACACCTCGTAGAGCTCGCCTTGGTACAGGATGATCATGCCCTTCCGCAGATCGCTGATCGAAAGACCCATGGTGATTGACTCCCTTCCTTCCGTGGCACGCGCCGCCAAGACGCGCTCTATCTCTATGATATCCCGAGACAGCTGTACGTCGCCAACAGAGCCCCTCGGCAACGGGTCCCCGCACCACCCGAAGGACGACCGCGGTTCAGCGTCGTCGACCGTGTCCGCCGTGCTTCGCCGCCGTTTGGATTGCATCCGCCGCAATGTGCGTCATATTCGGGAGGTACAGGCCGAGGGCGATTGCCGCAAGGACCTCCTTGTTCGGAAGCCGAATCCGGAAGTCGTGGGCTCCGACCCCGCCGACGGCAATCCCGACGACGACAACCCACGCGAGGACGTAGCCCACGCGCGTGAGCGGGCCAAAGAACCACTGGTGCGAGAGCTTCCGATGCCGGAAGACCGCTGCGTACGGCCACCAGAGAACCCGTAGTGGCCCCCAACGCTTAAACGGCCGGCTCCCAACGAGATCCAGGTCCGGGCTCAGAAGGGCTATCGACGCCACGTAGCAGGCGCCGAAGATTGCCACCGCGGGCCAGGTGACCCAGCCCTCCAGGATCAAGTAAGCTCCCAAGGCGCTCCAGACAGCGAGAAGTAGAAGCTCGATTCGGAGATGGGCTTTCCCGGACGGCATGTCGGAGACTATGCTGGAGGCCGATGTTCCCGACAAGCGCGCCGTTCCTTGACGGGAATGGAGGGCTCCGTTACAATGAGTTAGCAAACTCGTCAATCAAGTGCTAACCATCAGTTAGAAGGAGGAGATACGGATGGCGACCAAGGCATTGGGAAAGCGGGTCAAGCCCCTAGGAAAGAGGATCCTGGCGAAGAAGCTTGAGACCGAGGGCCGGACCTCCGCAGGGGGAATCGTCCTTCCCGACTCCGTGAAGAACGAGAAGACGATTCGCGCCGAAGTGGTGGCAATCGGGACCGACGAGAAGTTCGAGGTCAAGGTCGGCGATCAGATCCTCGTGGCCAGCTTCTCCGGCACGGAGATCGAAGAGGGCGAAGACAAGTACATCCTCGTCGAGGAGTCGAAGGTCCTCGCCATCGTCAAGGAGTAGCTCACAAAGGGGGAAACCAAGATGGCGAAGGAAGTCATTTTCGGTGACGAAGCACGCCGCAGGATGAAGGTCGGCATCGACAAGCTCGCCGACGCGGTGCGGATCACGCTCGGCCCGCGGGGCCGGAACGTCATCATCGACAAGAAGTTCGGCACGCCCGACATCACGAACGACGGCGTGACCATCGCGCAGGAGCAGGAGTACAAGGACGTCTTCGAGAACATGGGCGCGCAGCTCGTCAAGGAAGTCGCGTCAAAGACGAACGACAACGTCGGCGACGGCACGACCACGGCCACCGTTCTCGCCCACGCCATGATCGAAGAGGGATTCAAGAACCTCGCCGCGGGCGCGAATCCGATGGAGATGAAGCGCGGACTCGAAAAGGGCTCGACGTCCATCGTCGATGAGCTGAAGAAGATGAGCCGCAAGCTCAAATCGAAGGAAGAGACGGCTCAGGTCGGCGCGAACTCCGCGAAGGACGAGTCGATCGGGAAGATCATTGCCGACGCCATGGAGGCCGTGGGCGAGGACGGCGTCATCACCGTCGAGGACTCGGACACCATCGAGACCTACTACGAGGTCGTCGAGGGAATGCAGTTCGATCGTGAGTACACCTCGCCGTACTTCGTCACCGACCCGAAGAAGATGGAAGTTCTCCTCGAGAAGCCGCTCATCCTGGTCACCGACCTTGAGCTGAAGAGCGCGACGGACCTTGTCCCGATGCTCGAGAAGGTCGTTCAGGCCGGCAGGCCGATTCTCCTCATCGCGAAGGATGTGACCGGCGAGGCGCTAACGACCCTCGTGCTCAACAAGCTGAAGGGAACGCTCTCCAGCTGCGCGGTCAAGGCCCCCGGCTTCGGCGACCGTCGCAAGGCCATGCTCGAAGACATCGCGGTCCTGACCGGCGCGACCGTCGTCGCTGAGGACGCCGGAATGCAGATCAAGGACACGACCCTCGACATGCTGGGCTCGGCCGAGCGGATCAAGGTCGATAGCGCGAACACGACGATCATCGGCGGCAAGGGCAAGGCCGCGGCGATCCAGGGCCGAATCGAGCAGATCGAGGCCCAGATCGAGACCACGGACTCCGAGTACGACCGCGAGAAGCTGGAGGAGCGGAAGGCGAAGCTCGCCGGCGGCGTCGCGGTGATCAAGGTTGGCGCTCCCACCGAAACGGAGCTGTCCGAGAAGAAGCATCGCATGGAAGACGCGCTCGAGGCCACGAAGGCGGCCGTCGATGAGGGCGTTCTCCCCGGAGGCGGCGTCGCGCTGATCAACGCGTCGAAGGTCCTCGCCAAGATCGAGGTTGAGGGCGACGAGGCGGTCGGCATCCGCATCCTGGCCCGGGCTCTCGAGGCCCCGATGCGCCAACTCGCCCAGAACGCCGGGTTCGAAGGCGGGATCGTCGTTGGCAAGGTCCGCGAGCAGAAGAAGGGCGTCGGCTTCGACGTGATCAAGGAGGAGTACTGCGACATGTTCGAGGCCGGAATCATCGACCCGACCAAGGTCACTCGGTCCGCCTTGCAGAACGCTGTGTCGATCGCCGGGATGCTCCTCACGACCGATGCCCTGGTGGGCGAAGTCAAGGAGAAGGAAGAGAACCCGATGTCGCAGATGCCGGGCGGCATGCCCCCGTACTAGTCTTCACTGGTTGTCTACACCCCTTCCGCTCGACTACGATCGGGCGGAAGGGGTTTCTTCTTTCATGGAGCGGAAGATTGGTCTTGCACTCGGAGGCGGCGGCGCGCGCGGCCTCGCCCACCTCGGGGTCCTGATTGGCCTCGAGGAGGCGGGGATCCCGATCTACGCCATCGCCGGGACGAGCATGGGGGCGGCGCTCGCCGCGACGAAGGCCCTCGGCATGGACCTCCACAGGCTCGAGAAGCTCCTCTGCACGCTCAACCTCAACACCATGCTCCAGGTGAGCGACAACACGCTCCGCGAAGTGCAACGAATCATCGGGCGGAGCGTGATGGAGTACTTCCGCGGGTCGACGTGGAAGGAGGAGGCCGCGTCGCCCCCCGAGCTGGCGCGGCTCCACGAGTTGTTCTCGCTACTGACGGCACGAAAAGGGTTTGCGGACACTCTGATTCCCTTCGCCGTCGTCGCCGCCGACGTCGAGACCGGACAGCGGGTCGTCCTGCGCGAGGGGAAGATCGGCCCCGCGGTCACCGCGAGCACCGCCGTGCCCGGCATCTTCTCGCCCGTGGCGTATGGCGGACGCTACCTTATCGACGGCGGGATCGTCGACAAGCTCCCCGTGGACGTCGCGGTCGAACTCGGCGCCGATTCGGTCATCGCCGTGGACACGGGAGCGCCACTCACCCGCAGGGTCGAGACGTACTTGGAGGCGATCCTGCAAGCACAACGGGCGACGTCGAAACACCTGACCCAACTGCAGCTCGAGCGCTCCCAGGAGCGCCTGAGTGGTCGCCTCGTGGTCCTGCGTCCGGACGTCGGATGGATCCGCATGTTCGGCTTCGAGTACACCGAAGAGGCCATCCAGGCGGGCAAAGCCTCCGTCTCCGCCCACCTGGATGAGCTCTACGAGCTGGCCGGGATTCCGGCCGCTGCCGCGGCAACTACGGAGTCGGCGCTAGCGTAAGCGGGCCGGCCACCGCCGTCCCCGTCAACCCGTTCGGATCGGTTGCCACGACGCGAAGGAAGACCTCGCTTGCACCGGCGTAGGGCGCCACGTCCCAAAGGAAGCTGCCCTGGTTCGTCAGGTTCTCCACGACGACGCGGCAGCTCTCACCCGCCGCGTCGCAGAGGAAGAGGGAGATCCCAAGCGCCATCGAGCTGCCGTCTGGATCACTCGCCGTCCAGCGCACCACGACGCTGCCGGAGAGCGTTCCGGAGGGAGGGTCCACCAGCGCGACTCGGGGAACGGTTCGGAAATCAAGAGTCGCGGAGTTCTCCGCTCCCGGAGTGCCCGAGACCGGAGCGCCCTTTGCGTCCAGCCCCGATGCGGCGCGCCCGTTGTTCGTCGCCCACTGCGCCGGGAACGTCCCCGAGTCGATCCGCTCCATCGACGCGTACGGGCGCGATCCTTCGCTTCCCGTTCCCGCCGCCCATCCGCCCTGTTCACAGAGAACTTCGTCCGCCGTCGCTCCGGTCACATCGAGCAACCGAAGATCCACGCCGGCGTTCGAGAGCGTCCCTTTGAAGAGCACATCGGCCGTCACGTCCGCCACTGTCTGATCGTCGGTTCGCTCGAGAACGAAGTAGCCGTGCGGCGCGATGCTCGTCCGCCTCACCTCGACCGTGCCCTCCCCGACCGCGCCGAGCGGCACTCTTGTTTCCCCGACGACGAGCACCCAGCCGGCCAGGTCGACGGCCGTGTCGCCCGCGTTGTAGAGCTCGATCCACTCGTCGTTCGCCGACGCTGCGGTGCCTCCCCAGGCCACTTCATTGATCACCACGGAGCCGCTCGCAAGAAGCGCCGTCACGAGGAGCGCGATTCCGAAGGCCGAGAGTCCGAATCCTGCTCGCCACCTTGGCATACCTTCCTCCCTTTCTTGTCCTTGATGTAGGTAGCTGATCATACTATACAGGATTCTTGCCCATCCGTCCTGGCGCCGCGCAACCACCCCGTCCGTGGCCTCTCGCCTTGCCGCAGCTTGTTTCTCTCGGTCGCGGCGCGTTCGTATACTCATTTCGCCACTCAAGGAGGCCCATGGCACGTCCCGTATTGGGTGCACGTGTTGTCTCGCTTCTCGCCCTTCTCGTCTTGTGGGTGTCCGCCTCGACCTTCGCGGAGACGCACTACATCCTGTCGCTCGACGTGGACTACAACTCCGGAACCTACGAGGGGACTCTCGCCGTCACGTACGGAAACCCGGCCCCTGAACCTCTCGCAGAGCTCTTCTTCCGGCTCTACCCGAACGCAGCGACCCTCTACTCGGGGTCGTCGGTCGAGATCCTCGACGCACGCGTCGGGGACACTCCGGTTGAGACGGCGCTCTACGTCGACGACACCGTGCTCATGGTGCCGCTGCCCAAACCTCTCCCTCCCACGCAGACGACGTCCGTGACCCTCACCTTCCGCGGTCGGGCGTCTCTCCGCCTCGACGCCAATCCCCCGGTCACGCACGAGTACGGAATCCTTACGAAGACGCCGTACGCGCTTGTCCTGACGTCGTTCTATCCGCTCCTTGCCCCGTACCTCGACGAGGGATGGGCTCTCGACCCGGTTGGCGGAATCGGAGACGCGCTCTTCTCCGAGGCGTCCTCCTACGACGTCACGGTCCGCGTCGATCGGCTCCCGACGCCGATCGCGTCGGGGTTCCTCGTCGACGCCGTCCAGGACGGAGACGCGGTCATCTACCGCTTCGCCGCCGACCACGCGCGCGATTTCTCGCTTGTCCTCGTGAGTGACGGGCGCATCCCGCGCCGCGCCTCGGTCGACGATCTCAGCGTTCGCGTTTGGTTCGGGCCGGACCACGCGACGGCCGCGAACCGAGCCCTGGAGAAAGCCCGTGCCGCCGTGACGCTTTACCAGGGCCTCATCGGCCCCCTCCCGTACGATGAGATCGACATCGTGGAGGTTCCCCTCCAACACATCGGCGGCGTGGAGCTCACCGGGCTCGTTCTTCTCTCGGAAACCTACACGACGGATCCCTACGACCTCTTCTTCGACATCCTCGTCTCGCACGAGCTCGCACATGAGTGGTTCTACGCCGCAGTCGGCAACGACCCGGTGGAGACGCCTTGGTTGGACGAAGGGTTGGCGACCTACCTCTCGAACGTCTTCCTCGCGGAAGCGGACTCGCCCGACATCGCCGCCGGCGAGCGCGACCGCTGGGCGCGCTCCGCGGAGCTTGCTCGGAGCGCCCACCCGGAGATTCCCGTGACGGCTCCCTTGTACGATTTCCCGGACAGCAGCACGTACAGCGCCCTCGCCTACTCGGGGGTCGCCTTCGAGCTCGGGGCTATCCGAGAGCGCATCGGCGACGACGCGTTCTTCGCCGCTCTCTCCGACTACTACCGAACGTCCCTCTTCTCCATTGCCACTCCCCTTGACCTGCGCCGCTCGTTCGAAGCCGCCTGCGGATGTGCGATCGACGGAGCCTTGTTCCCCGGCACGGGGACTCCCTGAGGCGCAACGCGACAGAAACTCGGTTGCCTACCGGGGGTATGTACGACGTACTTGTCTAGTTGATATGTCGGATGAAGGAGGCAGAGATGAGAAGAAGGGTTAGCGCGCTGAAGTGGGCCGCGACGTGCGTCGCGGTCGTCTGCTCCGCGGTGGCCGTCGCCGGAAGCCCCACGGTTCTCTCCCCATCGCTCTACTACCTGTTCCCCGCCGAAGGCGTCCGGACGGACGTCCAGACGCTCAGTCAGGCCGCGCAGTCGGCGGGATACGTCGTGATCACTTTCTCCGGCGACACCGCGACGGCGTTCCGAGACTCGAAACCGGCCGAGGGTGACATCGCCGCTCTCCTGGGTGAGGCGCACGTCCTGGTCCTTGACGGAGATCGCTTCCTTCTCCACTCCGAGCTCTCCGGGATCTCGTACTCGCTCCGCCCTGCCGCTAAGGGCATGGAGCTGGTCATCTCGACGGAGCAGGACACAACAGTGTTCGACGCCCTCGCGGCCATCTTCGGGGAGCTTCAGGACCTCGGCGTCCTCGGAATGAACATCGACCTCGAGGCCGCACAGTCCTTCTCCGCGACGAGCCTGAAAGGACCCGTCGCTCCCCCGGGTGTTGCGCTCGACTCGGCTCTCTACGACCTGGTCGTCGCCCGGGACTGGTTCTCGTATGCAACCGACAAAGGTGTCCCACTCTCGGGCCTCCGCATCGAAGTCGTGGCGGAGCTCGCCGCGGGAGCCACGTTCCCTGAGGCGTTCGCGCCGTACGTTGTCTCGGAGACCGACCGACTGATGAAGCTCGTCCTTCCGATCGACCAGTTGGTTCCGCTCGCCAAGGAGGGCGCCATCGGGTACGTGCGGCTTCCGCTGCACCCGGTCGCGCCGTAGGGGGAGTCATGAAGCGCATCGTTCTTCTCGCCGTCTTCTTCGTTGCGACCTTCGCGCTCGGCGCGTGGTCGGCGAACCCGTTCGTCGTCGGAGTCGAGCAGTCCACCAAGGACGCGTGGAAGACCGTCACGTCGCAGTTTGAGGCGGCCACGGGTGTCCCCGTGACGATTCAGCCGATCGCCCTCAACTCGATCGCACAGCAGATTCTCCAGTCGGCCGCGAAGTCGACCAAGCTCCAGTTCGTTATGATCCAGACGAGCTGGACGTCGTACCTCGCGCGCTACCTTCAGGACCTGACGGAAGTCGATTCCCAGTTGCGCGCCGCGGGGATCGCCCCGGTGGTCGATGCCGGTCGCACTCTCGGCGTTCCGATTCCGTTCGCCGAGGGCTGGATCCTCTCCGTCCTCGTGTGGCCCGACGATCGCGCGTCCGCGGTCCAGTTCCTGATCGCCGCCGGCGGCGGCACGCCCACGGCGACCGCACCCGTGACGACCAAGGAGACCACGACGAAGGCCATCCCGCCCGGGAAGTTGGCCGTCGCCCAGCACAACCCCAAGGTCGACGGAGCGCTCGAAAGCCTCATCGCTGCCGCGCAATCCGCGTTGACGACCGCTGCTGTTTCGGCCCTCTCCGCGCTTCCGGCCACCGCTAGGGCGGGCGTCGACCGCGTTGCCAAAGCGCTCGGCGTTCCGTTCTCAGCAGAGAGCGCCACGGTGACGGTGGTCCTCGAGTCGCGCCCAGGTCGATCCAGCTCGTCGAACGTCGCGGCGCTGTCGGCGCTCGGCGTGAGCGGCTCGTCCGTCGAGGCGTCGTCCTCCTTGATCAAGATCACGGTTCCGATCGGACAACTCGCAGCACTCGCCTCGCAACTGACAGGCGTCTCGTTCATCCGCCCGCCGTACACGCCCTACGCCCTCGGCACGGCAAGCCAAGGCGTCGCCGCCATCAACGCGACGGCATACCACACCGCGGGCTTCCGCGGGGCAGGGACCAAGGTCGCCGTCATCGACCTCGGCTTCTCCGGCCTCTCCGCAGCGCAGTCGCGTGGCGACCTGCCGGCCGGCGCCGTGCAGAATGACTTGACGGGAACCGGAATCCAGAGTGGCATCTCGCACGGGACCGCTGTAGCGGAAATCGTGTACGACATCGCTCCCGACGCGCAGCTCTACCTGCTCAAGATCGCCGACGAGGTCGACCTCGACGCCGCGGTCACGTACTGCCTCGACAACGGGATCGACATCATCAACCACTCCCTCGGCTGGTACAACACGAACAACTACGACGGCACGGGAACCATCTGCGACATCGCCCGCCGGGCGACGAACGGCGGCATCCTCTGGGTGAACGCCGCCGGTAACGAGGCGCAGAGCCACTGGGAAGGCGCATTCGTCGACGGGAATAGCGACGGGTGGAACGACCAAGAGATCACCCTCTACGTCTCAAGCGGATCCCCGATCATCCTCTACATGACGTGGAATGATTGGCCGCAGTCGGCGACCGACTACGACCTTTACCTGTACGATCCGTCCGGGACCCTCGCGGCGTCTTCGACCAAGAACCAGACGGGGACCGAAGAGCCGACCGAGTCGATCCAAACCACGGCAACTCAGAGTGGCACCTATCGAATCCGATTCCAGGGCGCGGGCTCGAAGAGCCTAGAGATCTACAGCCTCTACCAGGGGCTCACGCCCTACGTCTCGAGCAGCTCGCTCCTCGCCCCCGCCGACCTCGCGGAGGCCGTCACGGTGGCGGCCATCAACTACGCGAGCTACGCGACAGGGCCCCAGGAGCCGTACAGCTCTCAAGGGCCCACGAACGACGGACGGACGAAGCCCGATCTCGCCTGTCCGGACAATGTCACGACGGGAACGGCTCCGTTCACGACGTTCCCCGGCACCTCGGGTGCCGCGCCGCACGCGGCCGGAGCTGCGGCGCTCCTCCTGTCTCGGCAGCCGACCCTCTCCGGGACCGCCCTTCGCGCTCAGCTCCTCGCGAACACCGTCGCCATGGGAAGCGCGAATATCTACGGGCAGGGCCGCCTCGTCTTGCAGACACCCAGTGCGCCGAATCAGGCGCCGACCGCATCCTTCACGTACTCGCCATCTGCGCCGGCCATCGGAACAACCGTGTCGTTCAACGCCTCGGCTTCGTCCGATTCGGACGGGTCCATCGTCGCCTACACGTGGAGCTTCGGGGATGGTGTGACCGGCTCCGGAGTCACCGCATCCCACGCGTACGCCGCCGCAGGCGCCTACACCGTCGGACTGACCGTGCAGGATGACGATGGCGCCACAAACTCGACGACCCGCACCGTCACCGTCGCAGCGATTCCAAATCAAGCGCCGACCGCATCCTTCACGTTCTCACCGTCCGCGCCCTCTGTCGGCACGGGCGTGTCGTTCAACGCGTCGGCCTCGACCGATCCGGACGGGTCGATCGTCGCCTACATGTGGAGCTTCGGGGATGGTGTGACCGGCTCCGGTGTCACCCCGTCGCACGCCTATGCCGCCGCCGGCACCTACACCGTCGGACTGACCGTGCAGGACGACGACGGCGCGACAAACTCGACGACCCGCACTGTGAGCGTCGCAGCGATTCCAAATCAAGCGCCGACCGCATCCTTCACGTTCTCGCCGTCCGCACCCGCGGTCGGAACAGTCGTGTCGTTCAACGCGTCGGCTTCGTCCGATTCGGACGGGGCCATCGTCGCCTACACGTGGAGCTTCGGAGACGGCGCGACCGGCTCCGGGGTCACCGCATCCCACGCATACGCAGCCGCCGGCACATACACCGCCGGACTGACTGTGCAGGACGACGACGGCGCGACAAACTCGACAACCCGCGCGGTCCCAGTTCAGACCCCGGCGATGTCGGACCTGGTGGTCACGGGCCTCTCCTACGCGCCCACAAACCCGACGCTCGGCCAGCAGGTCTCGTTCACGGTCAGCGTCGCGAACCAAGGGACCGCAGCCGCCGGGCAGTTCCGCGTTCTCCTCGACGGCGGGCTCTCCTCCAGTTCCACCTACGTGGCGCAGCTCGCGGCGGGAGCCACCAAGTCCCTCACGTTCTCTCTGCAACTCGGGTCAAGCCCGCAGACGTTCACGGCCCGCGCGGACGATCTCGGCCAGATGGCGGAGTCGAACGAGTCGAACAACACGCGCACCGTCACGATTAGCGCGGTAACACCTCCGCCGACCGCGGAGGCCGGAGGTCCCTACATCGGGAATGCGGGAGCTCCGATCGCGTTCAACGGCTCCGCCTCGAGCGGATCCATCACGACCTACTCCTGGTCGTTCGGCGACGGGACCGCGGCCCAAGGTGTTGCACCAAGCCACGCCTACGCCGCTCCCGGCACGTATACCGTGACGTTGACCGTCGCGGGCCCCGGCGGCCAGTCGTCGGACACGGCCCCCGCCTCGGTCAGTGCGATCACGCCTCCTCCGACCGCCGAGGCCGGTGGCCCGTACGCAGGCACCGTCGGAGTCCCGATCGTTCTCAACGGGTCCGCGTCGAGCGGATCCATCACGACCTACTCCTGGTCGTTCGGCGACGGGACGACGGCCCAAGGTGTTGCACCAAGCCACGCCTACGCCGCTCCCAGCGCGTACACGGCGACCCTGACGGTCTACGGTCCGGGAGGGCCATCGTCGGACTCGGCCAACGTTTCGGTCGTCGCCGCTCAGCCCGCCCTCGCCGCGAGCGTGGCGGTCTCCAAGTCCACGTATCAGGTCGGCGAGTCGATGTCGCTCTCGATCACGACGAACCGCACGGCGTACCTCTACCTCTGTGAGGTCCGCGCCGACCAGCGTGTTCTCCTCATCTACCCGAACCGCTACCAGCCGAACAACCTCCAGGGCGCGGGAACTCTAGCGATCCCCGGGCCCGGATACTCGCTCCGCGTGGCGGAGCCGGTGGGCAACGAAGCGTTCTACTTGTTCGCCGCGACGGCGCCGATCCCGGGATTCCCCACGTCGTTCGGGTCGGACTTCCCGGTCCTCAGCACGTCACCCGATGCGTTCCGCAACAACGTGCTCGCCACGATGCAGTCTCTCGTCCCGAGCGCTGACCGGACCTTCGCCTCTCAGGCGTTCTCCGTTGTCGCGGCACCCCCCTCCGGGGGAACGTTGCGTGTCGTGACGACGCCGGCCGGGGCAACGGTCCGAGTTGACGGATCCTCCATCGGAACGGCTCCCGTTGAACGAACCAACGTCGCCGCGGGTTTGCACACGGTGCAGCTCTCCCTGTCGGGATACCAGGTGGAGACGCGTCAAGTGTCGATCCAAGCAGGGGCGACGACGACTCTGACGGTCACCCTCACTCCGCTGCCGACGAACCAACCGCCGACGGCCTCGTTCTCGTTCACGCCAGCCTCCCCGCTCGCCGGGCAGCCGGTGACGTTCGACGCTTCTGCGTCGTCTGATCCCGACGGATCGATCGGCTCGTACGCGTGGGACTTCGGAGATGGGACGGGCGCGACGGGGGTCTCTCCGTCGCACGCCTACGCCGCGACGGGGAACTTCACCGTCGTCCTCACCGTCACCGACAACGGAGGGCTGTCCGGCTCGACGTCTAGGTCGGTGGCCGTCGCCTCGGTGCCGGTCATCGAGGACGCCGCTTGGGTCTTCCCCGTCCTCCCGACGACAGCGTCCGAGGGATGGAGCGACGCGGCGCTCGCGATCGACGGCAATCTTACGACGGGGGCCAAGCACGCAGAGACGAAGACCAGCTGGACGAAGGACATCACGTTCGTCGCTCCCGGCGGGGGACTCTTCTGCGACGGCATCCGGTTCCGCGCCTCGTTCCCTGAGCCGGGACACATCGTCTCGCCGGGGGGCGCCGCCGGCCAGACCTACGAGCTCAGCCTAACGTGGCAAGTCGAGGTGAGGACGGCGACGGGATGGTCCAAGGTCTACGAGGGTCCGTCCGTGCGGGGCCAATGGATCGACACCCGCTTCGCTGCGCAGACCGTCCTCGAGATCCGACTTCGGGCTCGTGCGGACCGGTACAACGGCCTCCAGCCGGTCCTCCTGGAGGTCAATCTCCACAACGCGTCTTCGTAGAGCTGACGCCATGGCGGCGAGGGGGCCTCGTGCTCTCTCGCCGCCTCTCTTCCCTCCGACGGCCTCGGATTGACGCTCCTGCCTTGCCCGTGCCAGTATCTGTCTACACTTCGACGGAAGGCGGAGACGCCGGTTGCAGGGAGGAATGGGTGGCACGCGGGGTCATGATTGTCGTCGCGCTTCTGGTTCTCGACGTGACGTGCACGGCGACTCAGGCTCCCTCCCCGTGGCTCTGGAGCCCGTACCTCGGCGCCGTCGGGGCCGACTTCGTCGCCATCTCGTGGAAGACGGCCCGCCCCGTCACCATCGACGTTCGCTACGCTCGGGTCGCGGAGGGATCCGCGGCGGAGCCTTGGGACGAGACGCTGACCTTCGAACGGCAACAGGGAATCGGCGAGATCTGGCTTCGCGGCCTCGTCCCCGGCTCGACGTATCGCTACCAAGTCACAGCGTACGAAGGGGCGGCGACCTATCCCACGGCGCTCGGGACGTTCCACATCCCGGCTGAGGATCCCTCCGCTTTCACGTTCCTGTCGTACGGGGAGACGCGCCTCCTGGCCGATCGACACAAGCTGGTCGCGGACGCCATGGCAGAAGATGAGCCCGAGGCGGCGTTCGTCGTTCACGTCGGAGGCCTCGTCGAGTCGCCTGACACCGCGCAGTACACGAACCTCTTCTGGGCCATCGGCATGCTCGCCGGCTCCCACCCGTACCTCCCCGTTCACGACGAGGCCCGCCTCGTCGGAGAGGAGTACTTCAGAACGTTCGCTCTTCCTGTCGGCGGCGGCGAAAGCGCCGAGCAGTGGTGGTCGCTCGACTACGGCGCTGTCCACGTCGTTGGCCTCGACTCGACTCTCGTCGGGTCGGAGTCGGAGTCGGAGGCCGCCATGCGAGAAGAGATCGCGTGGCTGAGCGAGGATCTGGCTCGGTCCGCCCCGACCGGTCGCTTCCTCGTCGTCTTCTGCAGTGCCCCCCTCTACAGCGCCTGCCCCCGCGCCGCCTCCCAGACCCTGCGAGACGCCTGGGAGGCTCTCTTCCTCGAGTACGGCGTGGACGTTGTCGTCTCCGGCGGTGGAAGCGGCTACGAGCACATCTTCCGGAACGGGATCCACTACGTGGTCACGGCAGGCGGCGGCGGGCCGTTGGAGCCGACGACCTGCGACTCCACCCCGGGTACGGTCTCCCGACGTGCGAATGTGCTGCACTACCTTCGCTTTGCGGTTTCGGATGGCATACTGCGCGTCGAGGCCGTCCCGGTTGCGTGGGTCACCGACGACGATGCGCTCCCGACACCGAACGCAGAGCCTATGGACTCGTTCGTCGTGGGAGAAAGCTAGCGGAGAAGATCCCGCCGACACCGCGGGATTGGCTGGTCGGGACGCCGGGATTTGAACCCGGGACCTCTTGCACCCCAAGCAAGCACGCTACCAGGCTGCGCCACGTCCCGTTCGGATCTATGGTATCCCGCGCGGTCGGCCCCGACAAACCCCGTCCTCGCGGCAGCGCACGGCCCGGCCGGCCTAGTCCGAATCGTCGCCGCGCCGCACGTCCCGCCGGAATAGCCCGGTGATCGAGATCCCTTGGGCGTACTGCTCCGTCAAGTCGTCCGCGTCCCTCTCCGAGAGCCCCGCACGCCGCAGCTCGAGGTAGAACCGGCGGACGGCACGGCGGCTCATGCACGCCGTTCCGATCGCTACACCCCCCACGGACCCGACGAGACGGGCAATCGAGCCCGCAGCGCACACGCCGGAGATCACTCGTCGCAACTCGACTCACGCTCCCGCTCTCTTCTGACGACGCCGCCGAGGTCGATCCCTTTTCCCCGCATGAGGTCGCGGAGGTTGATCATGTATCCCCGCGCCATGTCCATCGCGTCTTCGCGCGGGATCCCGGCGTCGACGAGCTTCTTGTAGAAGGTCGCCACCGCGCCCGCCATTCCTTCGGCCGCCTCGGTCGAGTAGAGGACATCGCGCAGCCCGCGCAGCAGGCCCGGCACCTTCTCCGCCACGACGCCGAGAACCTCCCTCAGATCGTCGACGTCCCTCACTAGATCGTCCGAACCGTCTCTGCTCATCGCGATCCTCCTTTTCGCCTTTCAAACAACTTGATGTTCCGACCCAAGACCTGCAGGTCGCCGCGCATTGGAATCCATCCACGCACGATCGACGCGCCGAGGCGGAACCCGAGCAGGAAGGAGCCGACGTCGAGTTGCGCGATTCGCCGTCCCCCCGCGCGCTCGTGCACTCGATTCCAAACCCCCTCCGAGAGCCGGGGCAACCCGTCGAGCGCCTGGCGGACCTCCGTACGAAGCCGCACCGCCTCCGCCACTTCAAGGACGCACGCCTCGCACGCCGCGACGTGGCTCGCCACGTCGCGAGCTTCCTCCGCATCCAGCGTCCCCTCGACGTACCACGGGATCAGCTCGCGCACCTCGTCGCACGGTTTCATGTCAGCGCCTCCGCAAGTTTCCTCTTCGCGTGGTACATCCTGGACTTGACCGTCCCTTCGGGAATCTCCAGCGCCGCCGCGATCTCCTTGTACGACAGTCCCTCGTAGAATGTGAGGAAGACCACCTCACGCTGGTCATCAGGAAGGCCTGACAACGCAGAGACAACGTGCTCCCTCCGCTCCACGGACGGCGCCGGGTCGGGAATTGTCAAGACGACGTCCGGAACGCGCTCCCCCCGAATCTCCCGCCGCAAGAGGTCCATCGCGCGGTGGCGAGCGATCCCGAAGATCCAGGTCGACACCTTGGAACGGCCGCCGAACCGGCCGGCTCCATTCCAAACCGCCACCATCGTCTCCTGAACGACCTCTTCGGCGAGATGCCGGTTGTGAAGAAGCGTGTAGGCGTACCGCAGGATCCGCTCGGCAAACCGGTCGTAGAGAGCGCGAAGGCAGTCCTCGTCTCCTCGAGCCACGCGCTCGAGAAAGCGCCGATCGTCAAGCTCCTCTGCCCCTGCGCCGTCGTCGTTCCAGGCCGCCACGTTCTCCGCTGCCCCCTGTTGCTGAACCCGTTCGGGACTTCCGTCCCTCAACTCGTCTGTCGGAGAATCGGGGCGAACGGTTCAACGCGCAACTCCTCGCCCGCAGGGGTGGAATCCCGTCTGCCAAGACCCCGGGCGGCCCTCGGGCGCGCAACCGGCCTACGGCTCAAGCCGCTCGACCGCTCCAGTCGCGACGTCGTAGTACGCGCCGACGATCGCCAACCGTCCGGTTTCGGCTCGCCTACGCAGAGCGAGAGACCGAGCGGGAAGCTCGGCGGCGAGCCGCCGCGCGTGCTCCCTCGCCGCGTTCGCCGCTCGGTCCCCTCGCAGTGCGGCCGTCGCCTCGATGGCGGGCCGGAGTGCGACAAGGATCCCGTTGAGGTGGGGGGATCCGGACTCGCCGCGGAGGGCTGCGCCGATCGCGCCGCAGCGGCTGTGCCCGAGCACGACGATGACCGGGACTTCCAGGTGCTCGGCCGCGTACTCCAGGCTTCCCAGCGCATCCCCGCCGATGACGTTTCCGGCGACGCGCACAACAAACAGGTCGCCCAGACCCTGGTCGAAGAGGAGTTCGGGAGGCACGCGCGAGTCTGAACATGCCACGACGGCGGCACAAGGCGTCTGGCCGTCCGCGACCGACGCGCGCCGCGCTCCGTCGCGCCGCGGCCCGACGGCCTCGTCGCGCTGGAACCGGCGGTTTCCCTCCCACAGCTCGCTCATCACCTGCTCCGCCGTTCGCTTGGCCGTCACGCGTTCTCCCGCACGTTCCACCGCGCGCGCGCTCCTACAGCCACGGCGCCAGATCCTCCTCGCCCAACCGCTCTGGGTGTCCTGAGTAGCGCATCTGCCCTTCGCGATCGATCAGGACCGTGTGCGGGATGCCGCCGACCTTGTAGGCGTTTTTCACGGCGCGGGCCGCGTCCAGCGACCCATAGAGCACGAACTCCGCCGCGAATCCGTGCTCCTCCATGTACGTTCGAGCCGCTTCGGGATTCCGATCCAGATCCACGACGAGGAGAACCAGCCCCTCGTCGGCGTGACGTGCCGCCAGCGCCTGCACGTCGGGGAACGTCGACCGACACGGTCCGCACCAGCTGGCCCAGAAGTCGACGAGGATCACCTTGCCCCGCAGCTCAACGAGCGTGACCGTTCTGCCGTCAAGGTTCTCGAGCGAGAACTCCGGGGCGGGACCGAGCGGTCCACGGCTTCCTGGAAACCACGAGACGAAGCTCCAAACGACAAGCAACGCCAAGCCAATCGCGATCCAGTACGTCTTCATGGGTTTGTCACGAACGACCGCCGGAACAACCCCGGCCGACGACGTCCTCGCGCGAGGGAGAGGAGACTACGGACTGCGCCGCGATTCCTGCTCCGTCCGGGACGCCGCGCGGGCGATGCACCCCGCGGTCTGCCGAACCGGCAGCTGTTCTGCAACGTAGGCCTGCACGGCTCGGTTCAGCTCCTCGACCAGCGACCGATCGTTTGCCGCCGCGATCAGCGCCAGGGTCTCCAACATCGACGCGTCAATGACCTCTTCATGTCCCGACCGCATCCCGACCCTCCTCGTAGAATAACCCATCACTGATAGCCGACGGCCGTCACTCCCGTCAAGTAAGAGTCCGTCCGACGCGCCGGTCGACTCGCCGGGCGGCTAACCCGCAAACTCCTGTCGGTTCAACACCACATCGCGCGGACCGTCAACCTCCGAAAGCCGTTCTCTACGGGGCTCCGACACCGCACTGGACGTTCGTCACCCAGACGGGGTTCCCGGTCTGCGGAATGCCGTGTGACCCATAGAACGCTGGGGCGACTGGCCAAGCGCGGCCTTGCCTTCCCCTCGGTATACTGAGCCCAACAAACACGAAGGGCGGAACCTCATGTCGAATCCTACGGTCTCGGTAGCACGGTCCGTCAGCGAACGCGCCAGTGACCTCGTCGCCTTCGAGGCGACTGAGACGATCCAGGCAGGCCCGATCGAAACGACCGCCCGCATCCGGTTCCGGAAGCCGGACCACGTCGTCGTCGAGTACTCGGCCTACAAGAACCCCATTGCGGAGGCCGACGAGCTGCTCGGCGGAGACATCGAGTTCGCCTCCGACGATCTCCTAGCCATGACGCTCACCTACGACGGCGCTCACACATGGCACTCGAGCGCACGTTCCGGCTTTCCGTTGAAGAGAATCGGGCGCACGCTGTACGAGCCCTTGCCGGGGTACGACGCCCTCGCCGAGCTCGGCTTTCTCGCCGACCTCACGCACGATTTCCTGATCCGGGACGAAGGGTCCACGAACGAGCTTGGACGTCCCGCTTTGGCGCTCGGACTCAAGCCCAAGCGGGCAAGGGAGAGCCTCCTCCTCAAGTCGGTGTCGTACCCCTTCGAGCGTGCGATCCTCGACGTGGATGCCGAGTCTCTGTTCCCGGTTCGCATCCGCTTTCGGCCGCCCGCTCGATCCACGCTCGCCTCGATCCTCGAACCCGGCGCGTGGGTCACCATCCGCTATACGAACCCCCGCCTCGGGGAACCGGGCGCCGACGCCTTCGCGCTCGCGACGCCGGGCGATGCCCGTCTGCTCGAGGAAGCCTTCGTTCGGACGGCGGACTTGCCGAACCTCCTCCCCATTCCCCTTCGGCTCGACGCACTGACCGCCGCCGGGTTCGAGATTCTCGAACCGTGCTCAGCGGCCGTCGATCGATCGCACGAGCGCGGCTACGCGGCGGTCGGGCTCGGGCGGCGCAGCACCGAGGAAGCGCCGGACGGTGCGTTCCTCACTCTACGCGTTGGCAACTACCTGTCGCGTCACATGGCTCGCCGTCGGGCACTCATCTCGGAACGGGGGGAGGAGCTGTCGCTTGGCGAACGCAACGCCCGCTTCCTCGACCGCCGCGTCCTGTTCGAGAAGGACGGTGCACCGCCGTCGTCGCTGGCCTTCTTGCTCGAGGTTTCGTGGGAGCAGGACGGCGTCTTCGCGATCCTCACCGGCGACGGGCTTTCGGGACCTGAGCTGATCGAGCTGGCTTCTCGGCTCGCCGCTCCCCGCTAGCCCGCGCCAACCTCATCGCGGGCCACCCTGCCTCGCAGGCTGATGGCCATCCGCTCGATGTCGTCCATCAGTCGCGCGATCCGCTTCGCTTGCCGGTCCGAGGTCGCCGCCAAGTCCTGCTGGTTGCAGAGGAGCGTGACGCACAGCGAGACCAGCTCCGCACCCGCGACATCCTCCTGGGCAATCGGGCGAGTATCGGGGTATGTACAGACGAGCGCGCCGATCCGCTCCGCACCCACCCGAAGCGGGACGGAAACCGCGCTCGCAAGCACCCTGGGGTCGCGGGCCGCGCGGACTCTTCCCTCCGACTGAAGGGCGAAGACCGGGGCATCCGCAAGCGCGAACGCCCACTCACACCGGCCCTCCGAGAGGAGGCGCTCAAGCTCCACACCCTCCCACGAGCCGAAGACGCCGAGCGGACGTCCAGCATCGATGAGCGGGTCCCAACGAACGACGGCGGTGCCGGCGCTGCCGAGGAGCAAGGCAATCCGCCGACAGAGAGTGTCCCATCCTTCGACTTCGTGAACCGCCCCGGCGAACGCGCGGATCTGCTCCACCGATCCCGTCCACGTCCCCGCTGCAGCCGGCAACTCGCCGCGGCCCAACCCAGGGCTACGCGCCCTGGCTGGGGCCAGCCGTGCGAGGAGCCGCGTCCAAGGGCGCTCTTTCCGTTTCATCCTCCGCACAGACTCCCTCAGCCGGCACCGTCAGGTGACTGCGTAATCATGGATTCATCGGAGTATAACTTTCAATGGATGAGGGCGCAATAGAACCCAGCATCTCGCCTGGCGAACGTGCTTCCACTCGCTTGACATCGCCCTGCGGCCGCTCCACTCTCTTGCCCGACATGACGGACGCGCCCAACCCACGGGAAGAACTGGAACGGCTTCGCGCCGAAATCCATCGCCACAACTACCTCTACCACGTGCTCGACCGTCCGGAGATCGAGGACGCGGAGTACGACGCCCTCTTCCGTCGGCTGGTCGCGCTCGAAGCCAAGCACCCGGAGTGGATCACGCCCGATTCCCCCACGCAGCGCGTGGGCGCCGCCCCCGCAGACGTTCTCGCTGCCGCGGCGCACGGCGTCCCGATGCTGAGCCTCGACAACGCGTTCAGCGAGGATGAGTTGCGGGCCTTCGACGAGCGGATGCGCACCCTGCTCAATCAGGACGCCATCCGCTACGTCGCGGAGCCGAAACTGGACGGGCTGTCGGTCGAGCTGGTGTACGTCAACGGCCGCTTGGCGCTCGGGTCGACGCGCGGAGACGGGCTGACCGGCGAGGACGTGACGGCGAATCTCCGCACGATTCACACCGTCCCGCTTCGACTCCGCTCGGAAGGCGGGCTCCCTCCGGCGCGCCTCGAGGTTCGGGGCGAGGTCTACATCGAGAAAGCGGCGTTCGACCGACTGAACCGCAGGAGAGAGGCTGACGGGCTCGAGCCGTACGCGAACCCGCGCAATCTCGCCGCCGGCTCGCTGCGACAGCTCGACTCCCGCGTGACCGCGGAGCGCTCCCTGCGCATGTACTGCTACGACGTCGGGCGCACCGAAGGGATTCGCTTCGAGTCCCAGGTCGAACTCTTGACCGTCCTTCCGTCGTTCGGGCTTCCCGTGAACCCCATCTACGCCGTCTGCGAGACGTTCGACGACGTCGCCGCGTTCTACCACAGGATCCAGAGCCTGAGAGAGTCCCTGCCCTACGAGACGGACGGCATCGTCGTCAAGATCGACCGGTTCGATCTCCGCCGAGCGGCGGGGTTCGCGAGCCGGAGCCCGCGCTGGGCGATCGCCGGGAAGTTCCCCGCCGAACAGGGCGTGACGCGCCTCGTCGACATTCAGGTGAGCGTCGGACGCACCGGTGTGCTCACACCCGTGGCCGTGCTCGAGCCGATCCGTGTGCGCGGCGTCGAGATCACGAGCGCCACGCTGCACAACGAGGACGAGATCCGCGACAAGGAGATCCGCATCGGCGACCGCGTCATCGTCCAGCGCGCCGGCGACGTCATCCCGCAGATCGTCGGGCCGGTTCCCGGAGAACGAACCGGCGCCGAGCGGCCGTTTGTCATGCCGAAGACCTGCCCGGTGTGCCGCTCGCCCGTCGTACGCCTGGAAGGAGAGGCCGCCCACCGATGCTTGAACACCGCGTGCCCTGCCCGCATCCGACAGTCGGTCCTTCACTTCGTCTCGCGGGGCGCCCTCGACGTCGAACGCCTTGGGCCGAAGCTCGTGGACCAGCTCGTGGACCGAGGCCTCGTCTCACGCCCCGGTGACGTCTTCCGCCTCGATCGCGACACCCTGATCGGCCTCGATCGCATGGGGCCGAAGTCGTCGGACGCGCTCGTTGCCGCGCTCGAGGCGGCGAAGACCGTCTCTCTCGCCCGTCTGCTCTACGGACTCGGCATCCCGGAGGTCGGCGCGCAGACTGCCACGACTCTCGCGAGCCACTACGGCACGCTCGAGCGCCTGGCCGAAGCGTCGCAGAGCGACCTCATGGCAGTTCCGGAGGTCGGCCCCCGGACCTCCGAAGCCATCGTCGACTTCTTCGCCAACGAGGAGAACCGCCGCACCATGGCGGAACTGCTCGAGGTCGGTCTCCGGATCGAAGCGTCGGCGCCCACGAGCCCCACGGCCCAGGGTCCCCTCGCCGGGAAGCGATTCGTCTTCACCGGCACCCTTGCTTCGATGACGCGAGACGAAGCCGAACGGCGCGCGACCGCGCAGGGCGGGGTCGTCGTCGATTCCGTCAGCTCGAAGACGGACTACGTCGTCGCCGGCGCCGACCCCGGATCGAAAGAAAAGAAGGCGAGGGATCTCGGAATCACAATCCTCTCCGAGGAGGAGTTCCTCGCGCTCCTCTCCCGCCATGAGTGAGCCGACCCTCCTCGACCTGACCCCCGATGCCCTCGGGCAAGCGCTCGAGACCCTCGGCCATCCGGCCTACCGCGCCCAACAAGTCGAAGCCGCCGTCTTCCACAACCTCGCGGCGTCGTACGACGAGATCACGACGCTCCCCGTCGCCCTCCGCCGAAACCTCGCCGCCCGCATTCCGTTCACCGTCTGCGACCCGGTCGACTTCGCGGAGTCTCCGGACCGCGAGACCCGCAAGACGCTCTTCCGGCTCTTCGACGGCGAGACGATCGAGTCAGTCACCATGGCCTACCCGGACCGGTTCACGGCTTGCGTCTCTTCTCAGGTGGGGTGCGCAGTGGGCTGTCCCTTCTGCGCCTCCGGACAGGGTGGGTGGGTTCGTGACCTCTCCCCCGGCGAGATCGTGGCCCAGGTTCTTCACGCGGCGCGCGCCGCGTCCGCCGTGGGCCGCCGCCTGACGAACGTCGTCTACATGGGAATGGGCGAGCCTTTCTCGAACTACGACGCCGTCCTCTCCTCGATTCGCATCCTGAACGACCCGAGAGCCCTCGGCCTAGGCGCGCGGTCGTTCACGCTCTCGACGGCCGGCGACGTTCCCGGGATCCGCCGCCTCGCCAGCGAATCCCTTCAGGTGAATCTCGCCGTGTCGCTGCACGCCGGGAACGACGAGCTGCGAAGCTCGCTCATCCCCCTCAACCGCCGATACCCGCTCAACGCGCTTCTCGAGGCATGCCGGACCTACGCCAAGATCACGCATCGTCGGGTCACGTTCGAGATCGCGCTGATCGACGGCGTGAACGACGGGCGAACCCACGCCGTGGAGGTGGCCGAGCGACTCCGCGGGCTCCTCTGTCACGTCAACCTGATCCCGTGGAATCCGGTTCCGCATCGGAGGTGGCGGCGGAGCGCTGCCGCGACTGTGGAGGCGTACCAGGAGGTTCTCACCGAGGCGGGAATCACGACGACCCTGCGGGATAGTCGAGGGGTGGAGATCCAGGCCGGATGCGGGCAGCTGCGATCGCGCCACGGAGCCGGAGGTTCGGGCCCCGTCACTGGTTGAGCAGGCCTTTGTACATCTCGAGCGCCCGTTCTCCCCAGCGCTCGCTGACCCGGTTCATCCCTTCCTGAACCAGCTGTCTCGCCCGCTCGCGGCTCACTTTCATGATCCGTCCAACGTCGGCGAAGTTGTACGGGCACCCGTCCTCGATGCCGTAGTGGAGGCGAATCGCAAAGGCCTGCCGTGCCGGCAATCCGGCCAGCACTCCCTCGAGCTCGTCGCGGAACAGGAGCCGGAGGGCTTCTTGTTCGAGCGAGAGCCCGGTCTCGTCGGCGATGCGCTCCTCCAGCGGCTCTTCGCCGTCGCCCGAGGCAACGACCCGATCGAGGGAGACGATCTCGTTGACCTGCGCCTCGACCTGCCGCAGGCGGTCCACGGACATACCGAGCACCTCGTTGACCTCGGTCTCGTTGATCACATCCTGCTCCGCCATCGATCGGATCTGCGCCATCCGGCGGACCGCGCGGAATAGGTAGTCGGGGATCCGGATCATGCGTGTGTACCCGCCGATCGCGGCGAGCATCGCGCGGCGAATCCACCACGCGGCGTACGTGCTCAACCGATAGCCGCGCTCGGGATCGAACCGATCGACCGCCTCGATCAGACCGATGTTCCCCTCCTGGATGAGGTCGATGAGCGGCATCCCCGTTTCGGCGTACTCCTGGGCGATCTTCGCGACCAACCGCAGGTTGGAGACGATCAGCCGGTCCCGCGTACCGTCGACGCCCGCCGCCATGTCCCGCGCTACCTTCTGCTCCTCTTCGCGGGAAAGGACGGGGAACCGCGCGATGTCGCGGAAGTAGAGCGTCAGCACCGACGGGCCGGACGATTCCCGCTCCGCCCCAACCTCAAGGTCTTCCCGTTCTTCGGCCATACCCTTCTCCGGCACTCTACGCCACGCCGGCGTCTTCGTCCATGGAAGCGTCCTCCCCGTCAGGGAATTCGCTCGATGTAATGCGCATTACGTCCAGCTCGGCCACGACCGCCGAAACCCCCAGAACTTCTGCCAAGCTCGGGTGAGTCCGCCCCTCGTCTCCCGAGACAAGCTCTTTCACGTAGAGGCCGCCGTCGGTCAAGAGCTCGATCTCCGCCTCACTCGGTCCCGTCACGTGACCGCGAATCTCGTGCAGCCGACGCTCGCGAACGAGGTCGGCGCGCCGGTGCGCCACGCGCCGAGGCGTGCGCTGCTTGATATTCCCAACGAGACTCTCGAGCGCCCGCTCAAGCACGGACTCCTCGATCGGCCCACCAAACGCCACGCGGGCGACGTAGCGCTTCGTGGCGCGCGTCTCCTTCACCTGCGCCACGGCCTCCCGGTTCGTCCAACGAAGCTCTGAGATCTCCACACGTCCAGCCGCCTCACGAGCGAGGACGCCTCCGATCGCGCCCAGCTCGAGCGATCGGACTTGCGGGGCCACGATCTCCAATACAAACGGACGTCCGGTCCCGAGCATCCGCGCGTCGATGTCTTCCCGCCCCGCCCCGTGCAGGTGGGCACCCTTCGCCCGCGCCGCCTCCACGAACGGGCGAGCCACGATCTCCTCCACCGACTCCGCATACTGCTTGCCCGTCCCTCCGCAACCTTCGCACCCGCGGCCGCCGCAGCGGCGGCACGGCCAGTGCGTCTGCGGGATTCCGCGGACGAGCTTCCGGTATCGGCCGTAGAGGAAGAGCGAAGCGACCCTCAGCGCCACCGTTCGCCTTCCGAGGTCGACCGTGAACACGACGTGAGGGTCGCGGAAGTCGACCGTCCCGCGGCCCACGAGCGCCTCGAACGCCTTCCCGACGGAGCGGTTGAACGCGTGCTTCAGCGGCTCCGCGGCACCCGTTGGAAACCGTTCCTGGAAGTACGCCTCAACCTCAATCAACCTCGGCGTCGGCCGCATGCCGAACAGGTAGGTGTCGAACTCAGTCTCCGGCACGCGTTCGGCCGCGCGCCTCGCCCATTCGCCGACCTCGTCGAACAGGCCGCCGCACACCCAGCACGCGCCACGATCGGCATCGTCTCCCGTCGGAGCAAGAAGCGACCGCAGGGCTCGTCCTCGATCCGCGTTCGACAACCCCCGGCCGAGTTGGCCGAAGGCCCCGCCTAGGCATGCGTCGCAGATCGGGCCGGTGGCAACGATCTCCCGAGCCAAGGGGAGCACGCTCTGCGCGTCGAAACGCTCGTCGGTCATCGGCCCATCCCGAAGTCGCGGTAGAGGATCATGGCCTGATCTTCGCGAATGAACCCGACAGACGCCAGATCCTCGACCGCGGGAGTGTCGCCCACAGGCACCCCGTCCCACGTTTCGGCGCGGACCGCCGCGCGCTGCCCCGCGTGACGTACGAGGCGAGCGAGCAGGGAGAAGGCCGATCTCCGCTCCGCGGTATCGAGATCGGCGAGAGGCACCAGGCGCGCGCCGTGCGCCTCGACCGCCAGGATCGGTACGCCTGCCCGGAAGACGAGGTAGTTTCCGGGGAGCCGCCGCACGACGTAGCGCTCTCCGCTCGGGCGAACGACCGGAAACGCCTCTCCGCACAGGTTGGCCGGGTCGCACGTTCCCAACAGGACGGGACCATCCTCGCCGTGTTCCCCCACCAGCTCCGCGCCCCCGCCCGGCGCGGTGAACTGCGGTCCCGAGAGACCTGATACGAAGACGCCGCGGTCCACTTCGCCCCGCCATTCCATCCGGGACAAGAGTCCGTAGGCCTCGCTCCACCGCACACCGACGGGGTCCCGCTCGAGAGTCTCGCGGCACAGAACACGCGTCCGGGAGAGAACGAGCCGCAGCAGCCGGACAACATCCTCCTCGCTGCGCTCCACGGGGTCTGCTACAACCGACCACCGCCCCGCCACGGCAGGGTGTCCCGCCGCACGAGCCGACGCCGTCAGGGGTTTCGGACGAAGGCGAACCGCCGCAACGAGCGAATCGTTCGTGACGCGGCCAAGCCACGTCAGCTCCCACAGCGCCTCGTCGACCTTCCACGACGCCTCTCCGAGCGACGCCGCGATCGTCGTGAGAAACGACGCCCCCTGCGTCCGCAGGATACCGAGGACGCGGCTGGCAAGATCGGACGGCGCTCTGGACATCGGGGCGGGCAGCAGGACCCCCGCCGCCTCCAGTCCGGAGAACGCGACGCTCCGACTCCCGCCGGCTCGAACCCCACGCCACACGATTCCGCCGGACCGCACGAGGGCCTCGAGGTCACTCACGCGGAAGCCGGTTACGCGCGCACGCAGAACCTCGTGCCAGAGCGGCATCGGAAGCACCCAACCGGCGAGCTGGTCAAGGACCTCCCGCAGCCCTTCCGCGCCCGCCGTCGGCGCCGTGACGTGCTGCCGTCGCAGCACGGCGGAAGACAGCCGATCGGGAGAGACGGGGGCAGGCCCCCTCCGTCGCGCCGCGAGCGTCAACCGCCGCATCCCGAGAAGGACGTCGCGGTCGACGAACGCCCCCGACCGCCCCGGAAGGTCGGCCGTCACGATGCGCCCCGACGCGAGCGCCGAAGCAAGGGCCGAGGCCGCGGCCTCCTCCGCACCCGGGAAGCGCGCGAGCACCTCGTCCCTCGTTCGGCCGGCGTGCCCTTCGAGGTACCGCACCACCAGGCTTCGGACTCCCTCTGACTCGCTCCCCTCGTACAGGGACGCGTCTTCCGCGGACACGAGGAGGTCTCCGCCGAGACCCGGGACGGCGGCAATGCGCCCGCTCTCCCGGAGCATTGGCACCGCAGCCGCTGCGCCGGACTCGCACCGCTCGATCAACTCCGGCTCCGTCAGGCCACCGAGCCTGCGGAGAAGCTCGACCGCCTCGGCGCCGTCCCTCGCCCGGTGGAACGGCGACAGCCCCTGCAAGCGCTCCTCCATCGTCTGCGCCGCCTCTGCGCTCACGAGCGGAGCGCCCGCCGGCGCGGCGGCAAGCAGCTCTGTGACCGCGTCGCGCTCGACGGTCTCGACCGCTCGGCTCGCCGACCTGCGCGCGGGTTCGTCGGCCTCGTAGAGGTACTTGCCGACGAAATCGAACACCAGGGACGCCGCGAACGGCGTCGGAGCGCGCCCGCGGCGCACCGCGAAGTCGGCCTCGCCCGAGCGAACGCGCTCGAGGAATCGCTCGAGCGCCTCGATCGGAAGGTCGTCCTCGACGATCTCCCGGTGGGTCTCCGCCACGAGCGGGAAGCGGGGGTGCTGGCTTGCGTACTCGAGCAGGTCGTGGGACCGCAGCCGCTGAAGCCAGAGGGGAATGCGCTTTCCCGGACGCGATCGCGGCAACAGGAGCGCACGCGCCGCGTTGCGTCGGAAGCGCAGAGCGAAGTATGGGGTGGTCTCCGTCTCCTCGACAATCGACCGATCCACGTCCACGTTCGCGAGGGATTGGAGCGCGTCGAGGATCGCCTCCACGCCAAGCGCGCCGGGGCGGACGAGGATGCCGGAGTTCGAGAAGACCGCCTCCGGCGGTTCGTCTCCCGCCGCGCGGATGGCCCTCCGAAGGACAAGCCACAAAGCGAGGTGGAAGCTCCGCCCAAACGGCGAAAGAACCGCGATCCTCGGATCTCCTACCTCGTTCCGAAACACATCGACGAGGACGGTCCGATCGCTCGGCAGCGGGCCTTCGGCAAGCTGGTCGCGCACGTAGCGACTCAGGTTCTCCGCCGCCGAGGCATCGAGGGCGCACTCGGCCATCAGCCAGCCGACAAGGTCCCTCGCGGCGTCGTGCGCTTCGCATTCCCGCGTGAAGCCGCCCAGCCGTTCCCCGAACTCGGCGTCATGCCCGAGCCCCTCGCCCTTCCAGAACGGCATCTGCGCCTCGGCCTCGTCCGACGGCCGGACGACGACCCGATCGTGTCGGATCTCAAGGATCCTCCAGCGCCCGGTCCCCAGCACGAGGGCGTCGCCGACCCGCCGCTCGAACACGAACTCCTCGTCGAGTTCGCCGAGGCGCGTTCCGTCCTCAAGAACCATCGGGTACTGCGCGGTGTCGGGAATCGTTCCCCCGGAGAGGATCGCTACGTGCCGCGCACCGGGCAGAGCGCGAAGCGCGTTCGTCGCCCGTTCCCACGATACGCGGGCGCGGAGTCCGGGGAAGAGTGGAGAACTGTACCGTCCGGAGACCATCTCCAGAACGCCCTCGTAGCTCTCCCGCGGCAGACCACAGAACGGCTCCGCGCGCCGCATCCGTGCGAACAGGGCGTCCGCATCCCAGTCGTCCATGGCGACCATCGCGACGACCTGCTGAGCGAGAACGTCGAGCGGGTTCCGCGGGATCGTAGCTTCCGACACCTCGCCGCGGCGCATCGATCGCGCCATGGCGGCCATCCTCCACAAGTCCTCGCGCGTCTTCGGCAGCATTCGGCCTACGCTCGTCTCGCGGTACACGTGACCCGCTCGCCCGACCCGCTGCAGAGCGCTCGCCACGGATGGCGGGGTCTCCACCTGGCAGACGAGATCGATCGCTCCCATGTCGATCCCGAGCTCGAGCGAACTCGTCGCAACGAGCGCCGGGAGGCGCCCCGCCTTCAGGTCATTCTCGATCTCCTGCCGATAGACCTTCGACACGCTGCCGTGGTGCGCGCGCACCGCGTCGTGGCCGATCCGTCGGTTCATCTCCGCGGCGATTCGCTCGACCGTGCGCCGGTTGTTGGCGAACACAAGGGTCGAGGAGTGCTCATCGACCCAGTCCACGAGGCGGTCGAAGATCGCCGGCCAGATCGACGGTTGCTCTCCCTCTCCCGTCGGCAGCTGCGTCATGTCCGGAACGGGGGACACGACGGCAAGGTCAAGTTCCTTCCGCATCCCGGCATCCACGACCGCCACAGGACGGGGCGCACCGCCCTCGTCGCGACCGCCAAGGAAGCGGGCGATTCGGTCGAGAGGCTTCTGTGTCGCCGAGAGTCCGATCCGCACCGGGGGTGTGGAGGCCAATGCCTCGACCCGCTCCAGAAGAAGCGCCAGGAAGCTGCCGCGCTTGCTCGTCGACACCGCGTGGATCTCGTCGACAATCACGTATCGCACCGTGCGCAGCATCTCCCTCGCCCGAACCGACGTGAGCAGGAGATGCAGAGACTCCGGCGTCGTGATCAGCACGTCCGGCGGCTTCCGGACCATCCGCTGCCGCTCCGCGGCCGGCGTGTCTCCGGTCCGCACGGCCACGTGGATGTCGCCCACATCGATGCCCATCTCCACCCCGCACTCGCGGATGCCGCGCAGCGGGGTGTCGAGGTTCCGTTCGATGTCCGCCGCGAGGGCACGAAGGGGCGAGACGTAGAGGGTGTGGACTCCCGAACGCCCTCCCGAGCGCCCCGCGCCTTCTGCAACGAGTTCGTTCAGCGCGTAGAGGAACGCGGCCAGCGTCTTCCCGGACCCGGTCGGCGCCAGGATCAGCGTGTGCTCGCCCTTGGCGATTCGCGGCCACCCCAGGCGTTGCGCGGGAGTGGGCTCCGCGAAGTTCTCGGCGAACCAGCGGGCGACAACAGGTTGAAACAGGGAAAGAGCATCCATGATCTCCTTCGATTCTGCCGAACTGGACGGCCACGTCAACTCCCCATTTTCGGGAAGCTGATGCAATGCCCTTGTTTTTTCCCTATGATGCGTTGTATAGTTGAGCAAGTACCCGAAACGGCAAACCCGCCGAAAGACGGGGACGCAAAGCTACGGGCCTAACGGAGCAATCCCATGGCCGCCGAGCCGCCGAAGGAGCTGAGGTTCATGGTTGGTTGTTTTGACCTAGATGGTCTTCGCGCATTCCTTCCTTCGAGCGCACAATGCGTTCTCTTCGGTTTGCGGGAACTGCCTTCGGCTGAAGCCTGAAAGCTACGAGAGCTCGTGGGCCTTCTCCGGGAGGCTACACGAACGAGAGGGGCAGCACTAGCCTCCTTCCGCAGGCCGAGGCCGCGGCCGGACACCGCGGCCTCGGATCATTCTAGCGCCTCGTCCGAGCGGCCTCGGGCTATTCTTGCACCTCATTCGAGCGGCCTCGGATCATCGCGCCTCGTCCGAGCGGCCTCGGGCTATTCTCACACCTCGTCCGAGCGGCCTCCGGTCTTTCCTCGAGTCCGCGTGAGGCGCCCCCCGTCTGTCCATGAGGGGCTCGGACAGCGAGAACGTTCGCCCGTCGTCGTGGCCTGCTGTAAGCTCTAGAGAACCCATGACCCGTCTATCACGTCCTCATCTTGAGACGCTCGACGTCGACCAGTTCGGCGAACCCGGCACCGGCGCTGCGTACCTCCTGCGCGGGGAGCGAACCGCCCTGGTCGACGCCGGAACCGCCCGCAATGCTCCTCGGCTCTCCGCCGCGCTTCACCGCACACGGCTCGACTGGATCCTCATCACCCACGCGCACCTCGATCACGCGGGAGGAGCCGGCATTCTGGCCGCCGATCACCCCGAGGCGACCGTCGTCGCCCATCCGCGCGCGCTCCCGCACTTGACGGACCCGACACGGCTCGAGGAGGGCGTGAGGGCGGCGAGCCCCGACCTCTCTCCTTTGTACGGAAGCCCAACGGCGATCCCCGAGGCCCGGCTGCGCGCTTGCGCGGACGGCGAGACGCTCGACCTGGGACGAGGTGTCGTGGTCGACGCGGTCTACTCCCCTGGACACGCCCCCCACCACGTTTGCTGGTTCGAGCGCGGAGGACGAGTCCTGTTCGCAGGAGACGCCGTCGGACATCACAACGTTCCGGTCGATTTGCCGCTGACGGTCCCGCCCCGCTTTGACCTGGAGAAGGGCCTTGCCACGCTCGCGGTTCTACGAGCCCTCGAACCGCAGACGATCGCGTTCGCCCACTTCGGACTCGCCGACCGCGCCGCCGCCCGCCTCACTGAGTACGCGACCACCCTCGAGCGGTGGCTCGAGCGAGTCGCCACCCTGCGGTCCCGCATGACGAACCCCGAGGTCGTCGAGTGCATCCTCTCGGAGTCGCCGTACGGCGCGATGTCCTTCGTGAGCCGGCACGTCGCCCGCCTCTGCATCGCGGGAGCGCTTGCGTCGCTGCCGATCGAGGCCCCGTGATCCTGTCGGTCGCTCTTCCCATCCCCGTCGAGTCCAGCTTCGACTTCGTCCTCCGCGACGACCTTCCTCCCGAGGCCGTCGTCGGCCATCGTGTGCGAGTCCGTCTCTCCGGGAAGGAGATGTGGGGCGTCGCCGTGGCCGTCCGCGCGGAGGCTTCGGAGGCCGAGTCCCTGGAGCCGATCCTCGAGGTGGCTCCGCCTCCAGCCTACCCGCCCGACGTGCTCGGCTTCTGCGCCGCGATCTGCCGCGACACCTGCGCGCCGCTCGGTATCCTCCTCAACCGCACCCTTCCCCGCGTCACCCGGCGAGCCCCGGCGCCACGCCGGATCGCCCTCGCCGCATCCCTCCCCGACGTGCTGTCCTACATCGAGCGAATGCAGCGTCGTGCGCCCCGCCAGGTCGCGGCGCTGCGCCACCTCCTCGCCGTCGACGGTCCCCTACCCGAAGCCGAGCTCGGCCTTCCCCACGCCTCCGTCGACCGCTTGATCGCGGGAGGACTCCTCATCATGGAGGTTTCGCATGCCCCCCGCGCCGGCGGCGCATGGCCGGCGAGCTGGCCACGACGCGGACAGGTCCTCCTCCAGGGCGAAGACCGGGTCACGGAGTACGGCCGCTTGCTCGACGGGGTCATCGCGGAGGGCCGACAAGCCCTCGTTCTCGTCCCGGAGATCCTTCTCGCCCATCGAATCCACCGCCGGCTCTCCCTCCATCGCCCGGGCGGTGTCCTCTACCACAGCGGACTCGCCGAGGGCACGCGCGGGACCACCTGGGAACGCGTCGCCGACGGCTCCGTCCCGTGGGTGGTGAGCACGCGGTCCGGGGTCTTCCTCCCGTTCCGCGACCTCGCCCTCGTCATCGTGGATGAGGAACAGGATCCGTCGCACAAGCAGTCCGACATGCTTCCCTACTTCCACGCCCGTCGCGCCGCCGAGATCCGCATGGCTGACGGTCTCGTCGTGCTCGGGAGCGCGGCGCCGTCTGTCGAGACGGCGCGCGCCGTCGACCGCGGCACAATCGCCCGCATGCCGTCGGACACCCCGCCCCGCCTCCGAGCCTGGGAGTTCCTAGTTCCGGAATCCCCGACGCGGCTGCTTTCGACCGACCTGCTCGACGACGTCGCCAAGACCCTCGCAAGCGGTCGCCGCGTCGTGGTCGGAGTTCCGCGGCGGGGCTACTTCCCCGCCGTGGTCTGCCGCGCGTGTCGGCGGCCCGTTCGCTGCGACGCGTGCGGCACGAACCTCACGGTCGGCGAGCGAGGGCACGGAGCCGCCTGCCCGGTCTGCGGGCGCGTCCCCGCTCCGCTCCGTTGCGGCCACTGCGCGTCGACGGACATCGCCTTCGTCGGCTTTGGGACGCTTCGCATCGAGGAGGAACTGAAGGTCCGATTTGCAGAGGCGAGGATCCTACGGATTGATGCCGACGTTGGCGCCGCGCGGAAGCTCAACGACGATCTTCTCGTTCGACTCGAAGATACGGCCGACATCGTCCTTGGCACAGCGATGCTGGTGAAGGGCCCGCCGCTCACCCGCGTCGGTCTCGTTCTCGTCCTCGACGTCGATCGACGCCTGGCCGTCCCCGACTTCCGTGCTCGCGAGCGGACGTTCCAGTACCTGGCGAACGTCGCGGCCCTCGGCGGGGAAGCCCGCGTCGTCGTCGTAACGCAAGCCCCCGACCGGTCCGTCTTCCGGTATCTCCGATCCAGCGACTACGACGGCTTCGTGCACTCGGAGCTCGCCGATCGAGAGGCGTTCTCGTACCCGCCCTTTGCTTACCTCGCGCGCGTCGTCGTCACGCGCGCCGACCGCGGGCGCCGCGAAGCCGACATCCTGCGGGTCCGCCAGGAGTTGGCAGCCTCCCCGGTCCGCGTCCTCGGCCCCACCCAGGACACGAAGGACGCCCGCCGCGCCGTCTTCCTCCTGAAGGCGGAGAGCCGAGGCCTGATCCTGGACGCGTGTCGGCGCCTTCTCGGGACGGACCTGCCCGTCCAGGTCGACGTGGATCCCGAGCGCCTCTAGACTCCCACACTGGCAGCCGACTACCGCAGAGGTCGCGGAGTGCGCAGAGGTAGATCAGGCCGCCCGGCACCGATAGAGCGGTTCTCACGGAGCTTCGGGAAGCACCCCTGTCTCGCCTGAGAAGCCTCCATCCCGAGTGCGCATCTCCTCTGCGGCGCTCTGCGCTCTCTGCGGTGAGATCCACTTGGCGTTCGCAGTCTAGGGCCGCTTGCGCCTCCAAGACCGAATGCTTCTAGCCTACGTGGATTTCGATGATGTCGCCGTCGGCGAGCCGGTAATCGGAAGGAACCTGCTGGCCGTCGAATCGCCCCGATCCCCAGACCCGCACGTACTTCAGGTGGTCTGCGAAGTCGCGGTGCACTGTGCGTACCGCGTCGAGCACGGTGGCTCCTGCGGGGAGCGTGTACGGCTCCGCGAGGTCGGGCTTGCGTCCCGGCAGCTTGGTGTACACGCGCAGCACGTGGAGCGCGTCGAAGATCATCCGTCGGAAGTCGTCGAGCCCCTCCCCGGAGGCGACCGACGTCACGACCCCGGGGAACGGCAGCTCCGCGAGGAGTTCGGCCGCACCCGGCAGCGCATCGGCCTTCGTGAGCGCGATCCGCGTCGGAAGGATCCGAACGCGCTCCTCGCCGACGGCCGCCTCCGTCGCAAGCTCGAGGTGCCGCTCCGAGAGCATGCGCCGTAGGTCCCCGAGGTACTCGTCGAGAAGGTCGATCTCATCGAGCGACAGGACGAGGATCACGATGTCGGCCGCGCGGATGAGGTTGTAGACCCACGGCTCGGTGTACTCGTCCGACAAGGGGGGAAGGTCGACCAGCTGGATCCCCACGTCCTCGAACTTCATCATGCCCGGAATCGGGACCAGCGTTGAGAAGGGATACTCGGCCACCTCCGGCTTCGCGTTCGTGAGCGCGGCGACGAGGCTCGACTTCCCGCTGTTCGGAGGGCCGACGAGGACCGCCTGCCCGGCGCCCTCCTTGGGAATGTTGTCGTGCCCGGAGCTGTGCCCCTTCTTGGCGCGGATGTCGGCGTCGCCGAGGCGGGCGATCTTCCGCTTGATGTCGGCCCGCATCTTCTCGGTCCCCTTGTGCTTGGGGATCGTCGACTGCATGTCCTCGAGCGCGGCCAGTTTCTCCTCGGTCGTGGTCGCTTTGAAGAAGCGCGCGCGCGCCTTGATGAACTCGGGGGTCAGGTTCGCCGGCATCGTCCGTGTCTCCTCCGGTCTAGGGTAAGCGCGGGGGCGCCGAGCTTCAACGGACCGGCTACTCGTTGTGCGGGATCGAGATCGTGCTCCCGCCGATGAACTCACGCACGACGGCGTCACCCGGAATCAGGGACAGGTCGCGCGCCTGCGCGAGCGTCAATCCCTGCACCGAGTCGAGCAGGTGCGTCACGCGCCGGTGGCGGATTTGCGCGTCGAGGAAGGACGGGTAGGCCTTCAGGTCGCCCACCGTCGGCCAGATCCCGTCATCGCCGACAAAGAACGGCTTCAGCGCCGGAAGGTCGAACGGCATTCCGCCGTTCAGCGCGCAATCAGCCATTCCTTTGAGCGGGATGATCGAGAAGAGCTCGCCCGCCCGCACGTAGTGCCAGTGCAGGAGCGTCGCGAGCGGCGGGTGATTGCGGTGGTTCACGTCGCGCAGCATCCGGCGAAGCAGCCGCACGTCCTCGAACCGTGTGAGCCGTCGGTCGCTGCGGTCGCCGTGATAGAGGGGCATCATCGGGTTCGGCTCGTAGAGCGGGTTCATTGCCTCGATGTAGACGCGGAAGATGACCTTCGGATCGATCCCCGCGGTGATCGGCGGGTAGAACCCGTGCAGGCAGTCGAGGAGCAGAATCTGGTCCCGCTCCCGGCGAACCGGCTTGAGCGCCGTGCGGCGCCCCTCCTTGAAGCTGTACACCGGCTTCTCGATGGCCTTCCCTTCGAGCAGCGCGCGCAGGTGCTCGTTCATCAGCTGGATGTCGAGCGCCTCGGGGGTCTCGAAGTTCCGGTCGTCGATCCAGTCCGTCGGGTGCTCGATGAGCGACCAGAAATAGTCGTCGAGGTTCAGCATGAGGAACCGCAGTCCGGCCTTCTCGAGCCGCTGGGTGAGCTTCACCGTGGTCGTCGTCTTCCCCGACGACGAAGGTCCGCTGACCCAGATCATCTTGAGGGCGTCGCCCTTCTCAATGCGGGCAACCACCTTCTTCGCGGCCTCGTCGAGAGACGCCTCGTAGCGCTCGAGCGAATCCGAGACGAGCCGCGCGAGGCGTCCTCCGCTGACGATGTCGTTCAGCCCCTCGACGGTGTCGCAGTCGTGTTCGCGATTCCAGGCGACCCACGGCTCCATCTGCTCGGGCGGATACCCGTTGCGGACGAACTGCTCTTCGGTGATCGCTCCCTCTCGCACCCAGTGGTGGCCCCAGCGGAAGCACGTGTACGTGTCGGCGACCTTCGTGAAGCCGTTGCTACTGAGCACGTGGAGGACGACATTCTGGATCTCTTCGACCGTCGGTGGGAAGTTCGACACGTGGTGCCGCTCGTCGGCATTGAGGCAGACGACAACCAGGTCCGAGAGAAACTGGGCGATCCCCTCGTCCGTTTCGCCGGCCGCGAAGATGCGGTCGTTGATCCCGGGCAGGTAGTCCTGCTCGAAGCCCCCGACCGACGTCGAGGCGCGGAGGATCACGCGGACGATGCGATCCTGGTCGAAGGCAACCAACGCGTGGTTCCTCTTGCGGATCTTGCCGATCTTGTTGACGACGGCCATGGCGTCGCCATTATACCGGCGATCGGCTTCCGATCGAAGATGTCGCGCTCTCCCTCGTCAGAGCGTAAGGCACGAACGCAACTAGAGGACGCCCGAGATGAGGAAGAGGGCTCCCACCGCGGCTTCGATCCACGGGCAGAGCCGCATCGGCAGCGACTTCGTCCGCGCCTTGGTGAACGCGCCGAGAATCGCGCTTGCGAATAGGAAACCAACACAGGCGTCGACCAGGACCGACTCGAGCCTCCCGCCAAACGATCCGTAGTAGGTCACCAGCCCCACCAGCGCCCCGACGAACAGAAGCGCCATCCCCTCGAAGATCCACGTGGCCACCACGATCAGCCGGTTGTCCTTCGAGGTCTCCCCGAACCCTCGGACGATCGACCGCACCGGCACGAGATGAGCGATCCCCCAGACGAGAAGCACCAGACACCCGGCAACCCGTAGGATGAGCGGCAGCATGGGGCCTCCTTCCGACGGCGTTCACGACGCCGACGCGCTCCACCCTACAGGATCAGGACGCACGAAAAGAAGACGGACGCGCGCCCAGCGGCGCACGCCCGCCACGTCTCTCCAAAACACTCGATGACCTCTACTTCACACGAGTCGCAACGGCCGCCTTTCGCCCTCCCAACGGGACTCCCGCCGCCTTCAAGATGTCGTAGATCTCCTGCGCCTGCCACTGCCGGCAGCCGTCGAGGATCACGGCTCTCGGGTTCTCGAGCAGCCATTCGTCGTGCAGCGCCTCGAGGTCCCTCAGGTACTCAACCGGAATCGCTGTCTCCTCGTTCCGCCCGCGGCACGTGATCCGATCGTGGCAGACGTCGGCCGGGGTTCGCAGGTAGACGATCTTGTCCGGTTCGGCGCACCAGTTCTTCTGCAGCCAGTCCCACAGCTTGCAGTACAGCTGCCACTCCGTCTTCGACATGAGCCCCGTCTGGAAGCAGTTCTTGGCGAAGACGTAGCGGTCGCAGTAGATCGATCGCTCGAGAACCACGTCTGAATGATCGGTCATCGCAAGAACCTCCGTCCACGTCTTGGCCCGCGTCGTGAACGCCGCGAGCTGGAACGTGAACGCCCATCGATGGCCGTCCCGATAGAACAGGTCGAGGAGGTTCTCGTCGAACTCCTGTTGCCAGGCGCCGACTGGCTCCTCGATGAACCCGAACAAACCCGATTCTGCCAGTCTTCGCCCCACTGTGCTCTTGCCCGCCGCGATGTTGCCTTCGAAGAGAATCATGGTTTGCTGCTCCCGCACACGCCCCCCCTTGTGGACGAACCCGTCTTCGTTCACCCGAATGGCCCGGAACTTCCCCTCGCGCGCGGTGGCGGGATCCCCTCGTAGATCTCCCACCCGTGCGACCATCCTACACCTCCCGGCTTCCCGGTTGAAAGTCGCGCATCCCCCGCGGAGCCAGGCGAATCAAGCATCGCGAGGCCGTTCCCGGAGCGTCCCTCGATGGGACCCGACAGATGTCCCAGGTGAGTGGTGTCTCCCTGCAATCCCGGACCCTCGCCGGACGGCAAGCTCCGGACACGTGTCGCACATGGACTTCGGCGACGGCCGCCCTACAATCCGCCTACCCAAGGAACTCGAAGAAGGAACCCGTGAACAGGGACCAAGGAAAGGACGACCCAGCGTTCGACGCTTCGATTCTCGACGTACTCCGCACCGGTATCCGAATCACCCGCGGCAACCCGCGCCTCGCGCTACGCGAAGTCCGTCTGCTCCGCGGCCAGCAACACGCCGCCCGCCGCCGCGACCTCGAGGAGAGGCGAGGGCTCCATGTGCCTCCGTTCGTGATCTTCAGCGTCACGGGAGCCTGCAACCTCACCTGCGCCGGCTGCTATGCGAGCATCCTCCATCGCGCCGCTCGTTCGGAGATGAGCGACGAGCGCGTAGGGGCTCTCTTCCGCGAGGCGCGAGACCTCGGCGTCTCCGTCATGCTCCTCGCCGGGGGAGAGCCGCTCCTGCGTCGCGAGCTCCTCGCCGACGTGCTCGCCGTGCCTGAGATCCTTTTCCTGCTCTTTACGAACGGATTACTCCTCGACGACGAGGTCATCCAAACCCTGCGATTCGCCTCCCACGTCATCCCTGTTCTGAGCGTCGAGGGAGGAGAGGACGAGACCGACGCACGCCGCGGCGCGGGAGCGTACGAGCGCGTCACAGCGGCCATGGAGAAGCTGCACGCCCGCCGCGTCGTCTTCGGAACCTCGACGACGCTCACCCGCTCCAACTTCGAGAAAGCGACCGGCGAGGCGTACGTGCGCGACCTCGCCCGTCGCGGCTGCCGGCTCCTTTACTACATCAACTACGTCCCTGTCCAGCCGGGGACTGACGAGCTGCAGCTCACGACGGATCAGGTCGCCGAGCTCGGGCGCCGACTGACGCGGTATCGCCGGACGATGCCCGCCCTATTCATCGCCTTCCCAAACGACGAGATGGCGTTCGGCGGCTGCCTCGCTGCGGGGAAGGGGTTCCTTCATATCAACGCCTACGGCGACGTCGAACCCTGCCCGTTCTCTCCCTACTCCGACTCGAACCTCCTCGAGGTCTCCTTCCGCGAGGCGCTTGCCTCACCCCTCTTCCGCAAGATACGCGCGGAAGAGATCACGCTGGACGAGACGGACGGACGCTGCGCGCTGTGGAAGCGACAAGAGTGGGTCAAGGGGCTTGTCGGGCGGCCGTAGGCCACGCGGGGTCTTTGGGGCCATAGAGTTCGTTGGGTCCGTAGGGTTCGTCGAGTTCGTTGAGTTCATCGGGTTCGTTGAGTTCGTAGGCTTCAGTGCACGTTGGCGATCCAGGTGTGCAGTAGCCCAATGAACCCACGTACTTCCGAAACCCAAAGAACCCCATGAACTCAACGAACCGATGAGCAACCTCGGATGAAAGAAGGCGCCTGTGCATGGCTCCATCGAAGAAAGGCAAGAAGCGCTTCGCGAGTAGACAGCTCAGGCCAAGTAGACCTCTAACACCCGCAGAGGCCAGCTTACCGCTGCTCCCTTCCGGGCCTGACGGGGTTCGCCGACATGCGCCGCAGAGGGCTCGACCGTCAACGCCACTTGCTCGTGGACGGACCCTCCAGCCTTTCCCCTCCGGAAACCCTTCGGTTCCACTAGAGCGGGTTGTGGATGTAGGGGACCGCTAGCCCCCCACCTAGCACAGGCGTTGGCGGAGGGGGCGGGATTTGAACCCGCGGTACCCAC
>JAPLGD010000059.1 GCA_026390345.1 Candidatus Bipolaricaulota bacterium
CTGCAGATCGTCGGCGCCAGCCTCGATCAGCGCCATCTCAAGTTCGTCGCGGTCAACGTCTTCCGGGAGATCCTCGAGGACGACGATGCCCCGGCGCTCGAACAGCCATCCGACGCTGCCGGCGGACGCCATGTTGCCGCCGTGCTTGCTGAACACGTGGCGAATGTCGGCCGCGGCGCGGTTCCGGTTGTCGGTGATCGCGCGCACGAGGACGGCGACTCCGTCGGACGCGTAACCCTCGTAGGTGATTTCCTCGTAGGCTGCGCCTTCCAGTTCCCCGGCGCCCCGCTTAATGGCCCGCTCGATGCTGTCCTTCGGGACGTTGGCCGCCTTGGCGCGTTCGAGCGCCTGGGCCAAGCCGGCGTTGTTTTCGGGATTCGGGTCCCCGTTCCGAGCTTGGAGTGTGACCTCCTTGATCAGCTTCGAGAAGACGCCCGACTTCTTTCTGTCTTGCCGCTCTTTGCGGAACTTCTTATTTGCCCACTCCGAATGTCCAGCCATGCGTCTCCCCGTTCACTTGCGGTCCGGCTGAGATCTTAGCCGTGGCTATTCCGTCCGGCAAACAGGGCTTCGTCAGGGGCAGGTGAGCGTCGCGAGAACGTGTTGCGCCTGGCGCACGGAGAGCTCGTTGTAGAGCGGCCAGAGCGCCATGGCCGCTGGATCCGCAGAGCGGGCGATGACATCCTGCAGCAGTGCGCAGGCGTCGGCGGTCTCGCCGCTTGGCTTCAGGACGAGCTCGGCAAGGTCGACCTGGTTCTCGAAGAAGTCGGGCGCGATGGCGATGGCTCGGTTGAAGAGAGAGAGGGCGCGAGCCATATCGCCGCCGAGGAACGTGGGAACGCGAGCGACGTAGCAGGCGAGCGATCGCAGTGGGGCGCCTCCAAGGTACGTCTCGTCGAGGGCCACCGCCCTTTCGTAGCAGACGGGAACGTCGAGCGCTCCCCCGCCGAAAATGGCCTCCAGTTGGTGGTAGTTCAGATAGGATCCCGAGTTGTTCCCATACCAGAATACGGCAGCCACGTCGCCGGCGACGCCGAGCGCGTCGCGGAAGCTCTTCGCTTCGGCGGCACAAAATGCGGGGTCGAGGCGCAGGCTGGCGAGCGCGTGATCCCTGCCGGCAATGAACGCGGCCTCCTTCTCTGCATCCGCCGTCAGGTACGCCGTCGCGAGCTCGAAGTACGCCTGGGCGAGACAGTTCAAGACGCGTGTCTGTAGCGCGACGTCGGCCGGATCGAGAAGAGGCAACGCCTCCTCGTACAGGCGGATGGCTTCCGTCAAGCGGCCCTCGTAGGCGTCGAAGTCGAACGTCCCGGTCGATCGGTCGAACAGGACGTCCGCCTGCTCGACGAGGGATGCAGGCAAGGCTGACTCCGTCGCAAGGGCCGACACGGCGGCGAGTCCCACGACGATCGCCGCAACCAAGAGCGCGTTTCGCTTCAAGAGGTTCCTCCTCTCCTCCATTCCCACGCGGGCCGCACGAGCAGGGGTGTTTGACAATCCCTGACCCCTTGCGGCAGACTGGCAAGTCTACCACACAAGAAGGCGAGGGGGCCAGGATGCACAGGAGAATCCGTACGATGGCGGTCGTGGGTCTTGGGGTGGCCGTCCTGCTTTGCAGCACGGGCTGCTTGTTCAACATCTTCCAGACGGCGCGGACGATCGGTGCGGGGAATGTGGCGCTAACCCTTGGCACAGGGCTCTTCGATTTCAACCTCGATGAGGCCGCGCACGCCTACTTCCTCACTCCCGAAGCGCGGCTTGCGATCGGAATTGCCGACGGCGTCGACCTCGGAGTCGACACGGCGTTCCTTGTGCCTCTCGAGGGAGGAGAGACGGGTTGGGCAAGCACGACTGCCGATCTCAAGTTCGCGCTGTTCGATCAGCCGGACTCGTTTGCGCTAGCTCTGGGATTCGGCGGAGGGTACAGCGTGGAGGCCCTCGGTTGGGAGATCTTTGGGGAGGTCTTCCTGGACAGCAATGCCAGGTATTTTCCGGTCTTCTTTGCCTACATGCCGGAACTTGCTCTTGTGGAGGGTTTGGGGTTTATCCACCATGTGACAGCAGGGCTGAAACTTCAGTTGTCCGACTCGGTCCGCCTGCTCGTTGAGGTGAACTACAATTCCCTGACGTACTTCGGGTACGGGTTGGCACTGGAGGTTGGGTTCTAGAGATTCACCGGGGCGCCCCTTCGCAGATCGATGAATCGAGCCGTCGAGGCGGTCTTGTACAGTACCGGGGCCGTCGGTAGGATGAAGCGCCTCCCGAACCGGTGAGGCGACGATCGGAAGGGGCAAGGAGGACGTATGCGTCTTCGAATTGGCACCGCGGCCGCAGCGGTAGTTGTGCTTTCGGTCCTGATGCTCTTCTCGTGGGCGGCGGTGGCTGCCGACGGGTTCCAAGAGGGTTACGAGCTCGGCAAGCAGGAGGGCAAACAGGACACGCCGTTCATCAACACCGTGTGGGGACTCATCGGCAACGTCTTCGCCTTCGGCGTCGCCGCGTTCAGCACTCCCCCAGATCCTTCTGCGGTGAGGCTGCAGCAACTCGAGGGCAAGTCGTCCGACTACAAGACCGGATATCTTGAGGGGTACTCGCAGAGCCGTCAGCAGATGCGCCTGTTGTACGTCGGAGGGGGAATGATGGTCCCCGCCCTCATCGGGCTCATCGTCATCTCCGTCCTGATCTTCATGCCCTAGGACATTGGTAGAATCTTCTTCGACAGGTGTTGCTGAAGCCTAGTCGGCGCCCGACCTCGAGGCCGGGCGCCTGCGTTTCTCTTGAGTCCGCGGGTCAGCGCTCGGCGGCAAGGACGCGGGCGACCCTTCGATCGGCCACGGAAAGTGCGTGATGCTCTAGGTCGTCGAGCTCGACCCAACGCAAGTCCGCGCAGCCGAGGGCGCGTGGACGGACGCCTGTGTGTCGGCAAGCGTAGACGTGGAGCGACATCCGGAAGTGCGAGTAGGCATGCTCGACGGTCGTGACGTGTCGGCCGACGGCGACCTCGATGCCGAGCTCCTCTCGCAGCTCGCGGCGTAGTGCTTCGTCGAACGTCTCCCCCGCCTCCACGGTGCCGCCGGGAAACTCCCAGAGACCTCCGAGCATGTCGTCCGCCAGGCGTTGGGCGATGAGGACGCGCGGACGGCGTGATCCCGGACCCTGCCAACGCTCCCAGATCACGCCGGCGACGACGTCCCGGTGGGGGATACTGGGTCGTCTCGGTCTTTGCGGGAAGTCGGCGACGGTCTCTTTGTGATGCGCATCACATTCGGGGGCCACTGGGCACGCGCCGCAGCGAGGGGTTCGGGGCGTGCAGACGCGGGCGCCGAGGTCCATCAGCGCCTGGTTCACCATCCCTGCTCGGCCGCCTCGTACGAGGCTCTCAGCAGCTGAGCGCAGGGCCGCGCGGGGCGCCGTGCGGGCGGGATCGCCCTTCACGCAGAAGAGGCGGGAGACGACGCGAACTACGTTTCCGTCGAGCGCGGGTTCGTCTGCGCCGAACGCGATCGACGCCAACGCGGCGGCCGTGTACGGTCCTACTCCGGGAAGCCGTGCCAGCTCCTTTGCGGAGTCCGGGAAGACGCCGCCGTGGCGCGCGACGGCGATCGCGGTTCGATGGAGGTTGTGGGCCCTACGATAGTAACCGAGGCCTTCCCAAGCCTTCAGCACATCGCCGATCGGCGAGCGGGCGAGGCGCTTGACTGTTGGAAATCGTTTGAGGAACGGCTCGTAGTAGCGAACCACCGTCTCGACACGGGTTTGCTGAAGCATGACCTCGGAGACAAGGATCGCGTACGGGTCCGACGTTCGGCGCCAGGGAAGGTCCCGGGCCTCGGCCGCGTACCAGCTGAGCAGGCTGCGCCGTGTGCGCTCGCGGGATCTCGCTTCCGTGGCCATGGCGCGGAGCCGAGCCTACCGGCTCCGCGCGAGCAGGCGCATGTAGTCCCCCGTCGTCTCGAACTCTTCGAGCCGGAATGTGGCCTCCACGACGCGCTCGATCTTCCGATCCGACAAGGTGGCGGATGCGTTCGACCGGAACTTCTCGGCGACGTCGTCGTCGGATAGCGGACGCTCCGTGCTTCCCTTCGCGAAATCCTCCTGGCGCGTGTACGACTCGCCGCTTTCGATCGTCACCGTGACGACGGCGCGCTTCACCTTCGGAAAGAGGGCGTCGATGGACGGCTCGGCGACGACCTGGATCTTCCCGAGCAGGCTCCGCACGAAGGGGTCGGCCAGCGCGTCGGCCTCGAAGTCGGACGGCAGGACGTTGCCCTTGGCGGCGGCGACGGCAACGCAGTAGGGGAGCGAGTGATCTGCCGTCTCCTTCGTCTTCGGGTCGTACTTCGAGGGGTCGGAGAGGATGTCAGCGCCCCGCGTTGTGGTCTTGACAAGGATGGATCGAAGGGAGTGCGGGTCGACGCCGTTCTCCTCCATGACCTCGAGCACGGCGGTAATCGGCTGGTGCGTGAGCGCCTCCGTGGGGAACGCCTTGTACCCGCACTCGGTGATTAGAAACTCGGAGCCGAGCCCGCGGGTCATGACCTCGGCGTCCCACTTGACGTTGCCGAGGACGTGGAACACGCCCTCCTTCCCCTCGAACACTTCGACGGGACCCGTGTACCCGGTCGACGCGAGCACGGCGGCGCGGACGCCAGCCTCGGTCGCCATGGGATCGGCGGTGTTCTTCATGTTTGTCAGGTGACCGGCGACGACGCCCCCGAGCGTAAAGTGGCTCGAGCCGCTGATCCCGCACGCCGCCACCAACTGATCCTCGGAAAGCCCGAGCATCCGCCCGGCCACGAAGGGGCTTACGAATTGCGTCAGGGTCGCGTGGTGCCAGCCGACCTCGCGCACACCGGGGGTCGCCGCAAGGCAGAGGCGCATCTCAAGTTCGTACGCGATGAGCATCCCGGCGATGAGGTCCTTTCCGCCCAGCTTGCGGTACTCGGCTGGGGCCAGCGCGGCGGGAAGGATGTCCGACGGGTGGCTCGGATCCTGCTTCCAGTAGATGTCGTTGTAGTCCATGGCTCGGATCAGGAGCGCGTTCATGAGCGCGGCGTTCGCGACGTCCGTCCGCGTCCCATGTCCAATGATCGTGGCCTGCGGCTTGCCGCCCACGCGGCGCACGTACTCGTAGACCTGAAGCATGTCCTCGTGGTCGACGGCGGCGAGGGCGCACCCGATTGAGTCGAGCAAGAATCGCTTCGCTTCGTGCCGCGCCGCCTCGGGAGTGTTGTCGTACTTCAGCCCGAGGGCAAACTGCGCCATCTTTCGACTGATCGACGTCATCGTTCCCTCCCTAGCCGAGCGCCGCGATCACCGCGTCGGCCATGCCGCTCGTCGTCGTCGTGCCTCCCATGTCGTACGTCCTCGCCTTTCCTTCCGCGACGACGCGGGCGATGGCCCGCTCGATGCGCTCGGCCTTCTCGTGCTCGCCGAGGTAGTCGAGCATCAGGCGCGCGGCCTGGATCGTGGCGATTGGGTTCACCTTGTTCATGCCCGTGTACTTGGGAGCAGAGCCGTGCGTCGGCTCGAACACCGCGTAGCTGTCGCCGATGTTGCCTGCCGAGGCGAACCCAAGCCCGCCGACGAGTTGCGCGGCGAGGTCGGAGATGATGTCGCCAAAGAGGTTGGTCGAGACCAGAATGCCGTAGTCCTGAGGGTTCTTGACGAGCCACATGCACATCGCGTCGATGTTCGTCTCGAGGAGTCCGATTTCCGGATACTCGCTCGCCATCGCGCGCGCCTCGCGGATCATGAGCCCGGACGTCTCCCGAATGACGTTCGCCTTCTCGACCACGGTCACGGTCTTGTACCCATACTTCCGTGCGTGCTCGAACGCACTGCGTAGGATGCGTCGGCATCCGCCGCGGGTAATGATTCGCGCGGAGATCGCCATGTCCTCGTTCGGCACGGCGTCAAAGCGCTTCATCTTCGGGTGCAGGCCGAACGCCTTGCGGATGTCGGGCGGGATTGGGTGCCACTCGACGCCTGCATAGAGGCCCTCCGTGTTCTCGCGGAAGACGACGATGTCGATGTCGTCCCTGAGGTTCAGCGGGTTCCCAGGATACGCCTTGCACGGTCGCATGTTCGTGTGCAGGTCGAAGAGCTGCCGGAGCCCGACGATGGGGCTCGAGTAGGTGAAGCCCTTCCCGTGAAGGGCGGGCGAGAGTTCTGCAGCGGCCTCTTCCTTGGGCTTCGAGGTGATGGCCCCGAACAGGCACACGTCTGTGGATTTCAAGAGTTGGATCGTGCGCTCGGGAAGAGGGTTGCCTTCGTTCTTCCAGAACTCCCAGCCGATGTCGCCGTGCTCGTAGTCGGCCTTCAGTCCCACCGCGTCGAGAACGTGCTTTGCGGCGGCCAGCACGTCTCCTCCGATTCCGTCGCCCGGCAGCATTGCGATTCGGTAGTTGGCCATGGTCCCTCCCGCCTCGTGCGAGGCGGGTCGATTATACCGGCCGAAGCTGGGGATCGGCGTCCCACGCCACGGGATTGCGCGGTCGACGCGCCGGCCGGCTACGTCGCCTCGCCCGTCTCTCCGTAGAGCATTCGGTAGACGAGCCACGCGTTGAGCACCTTCACGATGTACTCGCGGGTCTGAACGAGGGCGAGGAGGGAGGGGAAGTCGGCGGCGGTGGCGTTCGGGGCCGCGGCGAGCCATCGGCTGACGTTTCCCGGCCCTCCGTTGTAGGCGGCGACGGCCTGCACGACGTTCCCGCCGAACTGGCGAAGCAGCGATCCGAGGAAGTAGATCCCGCAACGAATGTTTATCTCCGGGTTGAGGAGGGTGTCGTCGCGGTACGGGATGCCGAGCTTCGATTCCACGATCCCGCGCCCGGTGGAGGGAAGGAGCTGCATCAGCCCGCGTGCGTCGGACGGGGAGACCGCCGTCGGAAGGAAGTTCGACTCCTCGCGCATGATCGCAAGAGCAAGGAGGGGATCAACGCTGTACTCCTTCGCCCACCGCTTCACGGTCGGCCACCACGGCTTGGGATAGGCGAGCTCGTCGACGTCCCGTGTCGGGCGGTCGCGGAGGAGCGCGCTGGCAATCTCGTACGCCACGTGGGGATTGCCGTGCCGGCCGTACCACCGTGCAATCGTCAGCCGCTCGTCGGCGCCGGCGGCGGCGAGCGAGAACTCGAGGTCGGTCTCGGCCCACTCGAGTCCGACGCGGCGCAACAGGATGTCGGCGGTTCGTACCGAGTCCGGCGTGGTGTAGCGGGGCTCCGGACGCGGCGAAGTGGGAGCGGCGTACGTGCCGAGGATCCATTGGAATGCGGCCGGAAGAGTTGCCTCCATCTCCTCGGCGCTGGCGACGTCACCGCGCTTGCGCAGGAGGAGGGAGGCGCGCAACGCCGCGTCATCGCGAACCCGGTGGGTGCTCGCGGCTAGCTGCTTGTACACGGCGAGGGCAGTGGACTCGTCTCCCAACCCCTCGAGCAAACGGGCGCCGCACCACCGCGCCTCGAGGTCTGCGGAGCGCAGGTAGGCATCGGCGGCCTCGCGGGTGCGCCCCATCCCTTCGAGCAGCGTTCCTTCGCGGTACGCGCCGGATGCCCCGAGATCTCGATACGTCTCGAGGGCCCGCTCCTTGTCTCCTGCCCGCTCCAGCGCGCGTCCGTATTCGAGCCGGACGGACGTCTCGTTCGGGCGGTCCACGAAGTACCGGTTGAACTCCTCGACCGCTTCCACCGGACGTCCCAGGGCCACGAGGGCGCGGGCACGTGCAAGACGCGCGTCGGCCGTCGAGGCGGGGGTGACGAGGGGAAGAGCCTCGGTCGGCCTTCCTGCCGTCAGGAGAAGGGAGGCGAGCCGGGCGTTGTCGGTTTCGAGTCGGAGGACGGCGTCGACGGCCTCGCTCTTCGGAAGGAGCTTCTCCCAGGCCGCAAGCGCCGCCTGCCGATTTCCCGCGGCCTCAAGCACCGTCGCAAGTTCCCTTTGCACCTCGTTCGTCGGGTGGAACGCCAGGGCGGCGCGCAGGTGCGCGGCGGCGGCGGTGTAGTCTCCGGCGGCGGCTCGAGATCGCGCGGCGAGGAGTCGCGCCTGCCATCCGGCGCCGTCTTGACGCTCGGCCAGCGCCTCCAAGGCATTCTGTGTCGCCGGCAGTCCAGCCTGGGCACGCTCAAGCGCCTCGTAGGCGGCGTACCCTGGCGGGCGCACGAGCGTGGGGACGAGAATCGCCGCCGCTACGCACACCACGACGCCAGCGAGGAGGCCGGCGTAGACCGTCCACTTCATCGTCTCACCGTATGGCCGCGGAACGACGTCACAGTGATCGGAACGTACCCGGAGAGTGGCGTCCGGCCAAGGTCGCCACCGTGATCGGGAGGGGACGTTCGGCCTGGTCGGAGCGGCCACAAGGCATGGCCGAGCGGCCAGAAGACATGGCCGAGCGGTCAGGCGACGTCGCCGCTCGGGCTCGTTCTCGGACACGGATTCGACTCCAGCGGGGCTGCGTCTACGATGTACGGGGTGACCGTGATGCTGAGGATCCGTCCATGCAAGCTGAGGACGAGCCGTTCGTCCTGTCCTGCAGTCACGTGGATGAATCTCCCAAGATCGATGCTTGCGCCGCCCGCCGGAAGTCTCTCTTCGTGCGCCTTCTGGCCGCAGGGGCGGTAATCCCGGTGGCCCTCTTTGACGGTGAGGTCGTCGGTTTCGCCCACGGAATCCCGATCGAACTTGCCTCGTGGGGTCCGTTGGGCGAGGGGATCTTGACGCTTCCGTGTCTGTACGTCGTGAAGAAGGCGGCCGGTCTGGGGGCGGGCCGGAAGTTGGTCGAGGCGGTTCGGGAGGCCGCGCGGCGTCAGCGGCGCACCGCTCTCGTGACGACGGCCTATCATGACCTGCCGGGGGCCGAGTGGTTTCTGCCCGCCGGGTTCTTCGAGTCTGTGGGTCTCGAAGCTGTGGCCGAGCGAGGCCGGGAGGTGCTTCTCTGGGATCCATTCGAGCGGGGCGTTGCGCCGCCGCGCTTCCTCAAGCCGCAGTACCGATTCCGGCCCAAGCTGGATCGAGTGGTCGTCGATCTCTTTTGGAACGACTTCTGCCAGACCAGTGCGATCGAGGCAGCGCGGGTGCGCGGAGTCTGCGCATCGTACGCTCCGAGCGTCCTGCTCCGCGAGTACTGCGCCGAGGACCGGCGCATGTTCCTCGAACATCAGATCCCGCGGGGCATCTTCGTCGACGGCCGGAGATCGGCTGGGGGTACGAGGCCCCCGAGGAAGGGATTCGCGCCGCGATCGAGGTGGCGCTCCGGCGGAGTCAGCCGAACAGTTGAGGTTCCTGGGCCGACGGCACCAACCTTGGGCGGACAGACGCACGAATGTCGAGTCGCCCACACATCGCCTCGAACGACCTGCGCAGCGCGTCGGCGCGCGGTGACGGGCACACGTAGTCGTTCCCGTAGGCTTTCTCGTACCGCTCTCGCAGCCCGGGGAAGAGCTCGTCCAGCTTCCGGTAGTAGTAGGTGCGCTGCCGATCCCGAAGACTCATGCCGAACCAGGGGATGACCGTGCGGACTCCGCGCCGATGCGCCTCCTGGACGATGGCCGAGACGTTGTCCCATGCGTCTTCTAGGAACGGAAGGACGGGCATCAGGGCGACGCGTGCCTCGATCCCGGCGGCGGAGAGTTCGGCGAGCGCCCGAAGGCGTGCGGACGTGGGGGGCGCTCCCGGCTCGACGCGCTGGGCCAGCTCGTCGTCGATGGTCGTGACCGTCAGCGACACGGCCGCCGTCGAGGTCCGAGCGATCCGCCGGAGGATAGGGATGTCCCGCAGAACGAGGTCGCTCTTCGTGACCACGTGGACGCCGAAGCCGTGGGCGGCGATGACCTCCAGGGCGGAGCGCGTGAGCTCGACGCGCTCCTCGAGCGGCATGTAGGGATCGTTCATCGAGCCCGTCCCCACGACGCCCTTCCGTCGCTTGGCGCGCAGCTCCTTTGCGAGCACATCGACGGCGTTCGCCTTCACGAGCACGTCGTCGTCGAAGCGGTCGTTTCCGTAGCACTCACTGCGCGAGTCGCAGTAGATGCAATGGTGCTGACACCCGCGGTAGAGGTTCATTCCGTAGTCGAGTCCGAAGTACGTGTCGACCCCGGCGACGCGCGATAGAACGGTCTTGGCGAGGATCTCGCGGATCATCGGCCGTCTAGTGTAGCGACCACATCCTCGGCCGACCGCTCCATCGCGCGTCAAGGTGTGCTACAATGCCAGCTTGCCCCGGGTGGGCGGAGTGAACATGACGAAGACGAAAAGGATCGCTCACGCTGTGGTGCTCTTGGTGGGCGTCGGGCTCCTTGCGGCGGCGGCAGCGGCGCAGACCCCGAAGAATGCGTCACCTGTCGCCTCGTTCTCTGCATTCCTCTCTCAAGGGTCCGGGGCGACCGTGGAGTTCGACGCTTCGGCGTCTGCGGATTCCGACGGCCGAATCGTGACGTACCAGTGGGTGTTCGGGGACGGGAGTACGGGTTCCGGCGTTGTCAAGGATCACGCCTACGCGCGCGTCGAGCGGTACAACGTCACGCTGCTTGTCATCGACGACGCCGGGGCGACCGGCATGGTGACGCGGACGATCGACGTCGAGGACTTGCAGCCGCGGAGCGCGCGAAGCCCCAAGGTCGCCACCTCCGCGCCGAGCGTGAGCCTCTCGACCGCTCAGGTCGGGAATCGCGTCGGGATGAGGGCGCCGGAGTTCTCGATTCCAGGAACCGACGACGTGAACGTCCGGCTCTCGGACTACGCCGAGCAGGTCGTGATCCTCGAATTCTGGACGAGCACGTGTCCGGCGTGTCAGGCATCGATGGCAGGGCTCGAAGCGTTGCGGATCCGCTACGAGGCACAGGGCCTTGTCGTCATCCTCGTCTCCATCGATCAGACGGCGACGGGGCCGGCCGACTTCCTTACGAGGGCGGGCTACGCGGGGTTTGTCTCGACCATCGATCCCTATCCGGCGAGAGTGACGCGCGCCTCGTACGACGTGGGCCACGTTCCGCACACGTTCCTGATTGATCGCAGCGGCGTGATCCGCTACAGCGGATCGCCCGGGTATCTGACGCCCGCCGCGGTCGAGGCGTGGATCTAACGCTAGGTGGAACTCTCCGGACTGCCGCGGTCGGTTGAGACGCACTGGGAACACCGGTTCCTTTCATCTGAGACGTGTAGGACGTATCCTGTTCGGGTTTGAGGAGGTAGGTATGCACCGGCGACTCTTGGGATTGATCGTTCTTCTTGTTGCGGCGAGCCTTCTTCTGGCGGCGTGTGCGAAGGATGCCGAGCGCGCGGTGAAGCCGGCCGCGGCAACGACGCCCGCAGCCCAGACTTCGGCACCTTCGAAGAGCCCGGCAGCCGCCGCGGCACCCGCGACAGCCACGAAGCCGGCGACGACGGCTCCGGCCGCGGCGACGCCTTCCACTGCTGGAACCCCGCCGGCCTCGTCGCCCGCCACAGCCGCTTCGACGTCGTCGGTTCCGGCAACCACGCCGGCTCCGGCAACCGCCGCACCGACCCCGTCAACCTCGCCGGCCCCGGCGACGACCGCGCCGACCCCGGTCGCTCCGACGACGGCTCCGACAACCCCGCCGGCGTCTGGGTTGTCCCTTGACCAAGGCGTCGCGACGATCAACGGGCACGCGATCGAGTCCAGCCGCTTGGACCAAGCGACGATGGCCGTCTTGGAGCAATACCAGCAGATGTACTCGCAGTTCGGGATCGACATCAAGTCGATGCTGACCGGCGCGCGAGGACGCGTCATGGACCTCGAGATGGAGGTCGAGGCGTTCTCAAAGCTTGTCTTGCAGACGCTCTTGGACGATGAGATCGCCCGCCGGAACATCACGGTCACGGATGAGGCCGTCGCCGCGGAGTTCGACAAGCAGTACACCGACTTCCTTGCAACCCAGGGGATGACGGAGGAGAGCTTCGCCGCTGCCCTCGCGGCGCAGAACCGGACGGTCGACGCCGTCAAGGATGCTGCGCGAGCGGGTATTCGTACCCAGCTCATACAACAGGCGCTCATGCGCGCCGTGGCGGGTCCGATCACTCTCTCGGATGACGATATGCAGGCGTACTGGTTTGAGAATCGGGCGAACTACGACACGGAGGAACAGATCCGCGCCTCGCACATCCTCGTGCCGACGGAGCAGTCGGCGTCCGACGTTCTGGCCGCCCTCGAGGCAGGGGCCGACTTCGCGACGCTCGCGACGGAACGATCGACCGATTCCGGGAGCGCCAAGAAGGGCGGAGACCTCGGGTGGTTTGGGCGCGGGCAGATGACGCCCGCCTTTGAGGAGGCCGCGTTCGCCCTCGGCGTCGGGGAGCGCAGCGGCATCGTCAAGACGGACTACGGCTTCCACATCATCCTTCTCGTCGACAGGAAGCCGGCGGTGCGGCACGAGTTCGCCGAGGTGCGCGATCAAGTGCGCGCCGACATGGAGAAGGAAGAGATCACGAAGAGGGCGACCACTTGGTATGAGGCCACTCAGGCGGCCGCGTCCATAAAGATCAACGATCCGATGCTTGATGCCGGATGGAAGAAGAGCCTGGGCCTCGACGCGGGCATCGTCGCGTTCGAACGGCTCTACAACGAGCACCTGGTCGAGGATCCGTACCTGCCGTTCATCATCGGCTCGATCTACGAGACGAAGATGCAGAAGAAGACTACGGAGAAGACGGCGCTTGAGGCCAAGGCGTCGAGCGACCCGGCCGTGGCCGAGCAGGTTGCCGCGCTGACCGCGGAGATCGAGGCGGCGCGCAGCAAGGCCGTGTCGTTCTACCAGATCGCGCTGAAGGCGTTCAGCGACGACACGACGATCCAGTCGCGAATCACGGCCCTGTCGCCGAAGCCACAGACGGAGCCCGAGGAGTCCACGGGCAAGCCGTAGGGCGGCCTCGCGGACGGGAGCAGAACTGAAGAGCGGGTCGTGACACCCGGCAGGGCGTCACGACCCGCCTACGTTCTTGGAGAGCGTCGGGCGCCAGGCCGGTGCTTCACAATCCCTTCACACGGGCTCCACGCCGCGTTGACACCACATCTCTAGTCTGACGGTCGTACGAGAGGGGACCCAGAGGGACGGTGAGAGGCTCCGAAAGGAGCCTCGATACTTTCTGAAGGATCTTCGCGCAGGACGCCGTAGACTCGCTGCGTCGTTCTCAACGGATGCTTCCCACGCATGCATCCAGTCCCGTGCGTCGTTTCGCCCAACCCCGTTGCCCACTCGTCTCGGCTAGGTCGACTTGACAATCGTTTCGAGCAACTTCGATTGCCAGGCAGATTCCGGCCACCCGTCCTTCCTTCGCGCCTTGTGGACGGTGTCGAGGTAGTCCGCGACCTCGCGGGCGGAGTACCCGAGATGTCGAAGAATCACCCCGATCACGGTTCCGGTTCGGCCGGTGCCGCCCGCGCAGTGAACGAGGACGCCCTCACCGCGCTCAAGGGCCTCGAGCGCGGTGAGGGCGGCGAGCTCGATCTCGCGACGCTCGCGCTCCGGGTCGAGGGGATTCAGGCCACCGTAGAGGTCTTGAAGCTCCACCGCGTGAAGTAGGCGCAGAGGAGTCGGGTCGTAGGACGGGACAGCGTTCGTTAGGCAGACCACGTTCTGAAACCCCGACTCCGCGAGCGCAGCCCAGGGCGCCTGCGGAGTGGGATGAGGCATCCCAGCGAGCCGCGCCGGCGACGTCAGGACCGTGTACAGCTCCGAAGGGGTCTCAAGACCCGGAACGCCATCCATCGTGTCGACCGAAGCAAGCGGTGGCCTCTGCATTCGCTCCTCCCACGGATGATCTTACCGTGCGCGACGGCGCTTCGGCGAGGCGGCGACCGAGAGGAGGTAGATGGCCGACCCGATTGGCAGGTCGATTCCCAGGGAGAGGAAGGCGCAAGCGGAGCTTGTCACGCGGCGCATGCCGACTATAGTTACGGACGCGATGAGACTTCTGTCGATGCACAAGCCGCTCGTCGGGATGATCCACCTCCTTCCCATGGCAGGGAGCGTGAGGTACGACCGGAAGGGAGTTCGGTCGATTCTCGACGCAGCGATGCGGGATCTGGCGGCGCTGGAGGACGGCGGGGCGGACGCCGTCATGGTTGAGAACTTCGGCGACGCGCCGTACGCGAAGATCGCGCCGCGGGAGACGATTGCGATGATGACTGCCGTTCTCCGCGCCGTGGTCGAGGCGGCGAGTGTGCCGATCGGCGTGAATGTCCTGCGGAACGACGGCCTCGCGGCGCTGTCCATCGCCGTTGCGACGGGCGCTTCGTTCATTCGAGTCAACGTCCTTGCCGGAGTGGCGTTCACGGACCAAGGGATCGTCGAAGGGCAGGCGCGCGAGCTTCACGCGCTCCGGCGGGACCTCGGAGCGGACGTGGAGGTTCTCGCTGATGTACACGTCAAGCATGCGGCGCACCTGACGCGACTCGAAGAAGCGGCCGTCGACACGGAGCGCAACCGCCCGGACGCGCTCATCGTCTCGGGGATCGGAACGGGATACGAGACCCGGCCGGAGGACCTCGGAACCGTCAAGCGAACGGTGACCTTGCCGGTGTTCGTGGGTTCGGGCGTGCGTGCCGACTGTGTCGAAGCGTATCGGGACGCCGACGGGTTCATCGTGGGGACAACGCTGAAGGAGCGCGGGGCCATCGAATCCCCTGTGGATGAGAAGCGGGTGAGGGCCCTGGCGACCGCGATCGCGGCGCTTCGCACCGCTCCATGAGCCGCATTGCCGTTCTCGGTGATCTGAACGTCGACGTCTTCGTCGACGAGGCGCGAGAGCTTCGCCCGGGTGCCGAGGTCCGCGGGTCCGTGCAGGTTGCGGCCGGCGGGTCGGCGGGGACGTTCGCTCGTGTCGCCGCGGGCTTGGGCGCGCGCGTCGTCTTCCTTGGGGCCGTCGGCCGGGACATCGCGGGCGATCTCCTGGAGCGGTCGCTCGTCGACGCTGGCGTGGAGGCTTGCCTTCGTCGTGGCGCAACGCCGACGGGGATTGTCGTGGCGATCCGGCGCGGGGACGAGCGGTCGATGATCTGCTCCCGCGGCGCGAACGACGATCTCGAGGCGGGATGGATCGATTCCTACTGGCCGGGCTACCTGGATCATCTCCACGTCTCCGGCTACGCACTCCTGGCCGAGGGACCGCGAGCGGCGGCGCGGCGAGCCATGGCGCGTGCAGAGACCTCGGGAGCGTCCGTGTCGCTCGATCCTCCACCTGCGAACCTCATTGAGGCGTTCGGAGTCGAGCGATTCCGCGCGGAGCTTCAGGGAGTGCGCTGGCTCTTCCCGAACGAGGAGGAGGGTCGGCTGCTCACGGGGGTGCCGGCCGAGGCCGACATCGTGCGGAGGCTCGCGGAGCAGTACGAGGCCGGCGCGCTCACGCTTGGAACGCGGGGAGCGATCGCGTGGCAAGCCGAGAAGGTCGATCGGTGCCGCGCCGAACGGACGCTCGACGTCAACCCGACCGGCGCGGGAGACGCCTACGCTGCGGGTCTCGTCGTCGCGCTTCTCGACGGCAAGCGGCTCGACGCCGCCAATCGGGCAGCGAGCGCCGCGGCTTCCCGCTATCTGAGTCTACGAGGTGCTTGATTCGGCGGGACCTTCCCACTACCGTCATGAGACGAGGCACCGGAGGTGAGCGAAGGCGATGGAAGACAAGACCGCACTGTTGATCGCGCTAGCTGTTGGCATCATCGTCATCGTGGGGCTCCTGTTCTTTGTCATTCCTGAGCCGGGAGAGCGCGCGGTGATCGCGACGGAGAGACTCGACATCGCCGTGCTCGCGTTCCGCAACAGCTCCAGCTGGTCGGGTGTCCAGGAGACGGTCCGAGGTCGGATCGAGACGGGATTGGTGAACGAATCGGGGATCCACGTCTACTCGCGGACGCAGCTCGATGCGTTGCTTCTAGAGCAATCGCTGTCTGCGACCGGACTCCTCGACCCGGCGACCGCGGTGAAGATCGGATCGCTGACGGGCGTCAGCAAGCTCGTGACCGGGAGCGTCTACGCCGTGGACACCTCGGCGGAGGCGACGACCGCGTGCGCCAGGTGGGAGAACGGGGCTTGCGCGGAGACAGTCCCTGCGACGACCTACGCGGCGAAGATCTCCGCCCAGGTCGAAGTGATTGACGCGAAGACCGGGCAGATCGAGCAATCGATGGACGTCGACGGGTCGGATTCCAGCACGGTTCTGCAGGGGACGGTGTTCGGAGGGTTCGACTCGCTCCTCGCCGATTCGTCGAGCGAGATCGCCTCCGAGGTCGCGGGGAACCTGACGTCGAACTACACCCGGGAGGTTCGGTACGGGCTGTACGAGGACGTCGAGACCAAACGGAACGGCTACGTCGGGAAGAACGAGACGCGGCGGTTTGCGGCGGGGTCGGACGTCCGACTCGTTCTTCACTACACCCGCGTGCGCGACGGCGACCTCTTCGACCTCGATTGGACCGGGCCGAGCGGCGAATCTGTCGGCCACGTGGAGGATGTTGTCTCGAACGGCGATTGGAGCCTGCAGACGCTCGATGCGGCGGCTCTCGCTCCGGGCCGGTACGTTGTGACGGGGACCCTCAACGGGATCGTGGCCTTTCAGGAGCCGTTCACGCTCGTGCCGTAGGCACCGGAGCGTGCCCCGTTCGCGAGGAGACGACACCGTGCGAAGCTACCGCAAGGAGCTCTGGTTTCATCTTCCAAGCCGTCGCGGGTTTGTGAACATCACTCCGCAGGTCGGCGAGGCGCTCCGCGAGAGCGGGATTCGTGAGGGCCTCTGCCTCATCAATTCCATGCACATCACGTCGAGCGTGTTCATCAACGACGACGAGCACGGACTGCACGCCGACTTCGACCGGTGGCTGGAGACGCTGGCGCCGCACGAGCCGACGGATTCCTACGACCACAACCGCACGGGGGAGGACAACGCCGACGCCCACTTGAAGCGTCAGATCATGGGGCGCGAGGTCGTTGTCGCGATCACCGAGGGGCGACTGGACCTCGGCACATGGGAGCAGGTGTTCTACGGGGAGTTCGACGGCCGGCGCCGCAAACGGGTGCTCGTGAAGATCGTCGGCGAGTAGGCGGAGGCGTTGACGACCGGGCTTCGAGAGTAGTCGACTTCGGCGCGCGCGGCCTTCCGATGCGCCGCCCGTGCTCGGAGCCCAGCGGACAACCTGCGACCCTCCGGACGGAATCGGTCACCTCACGTCGGCTCATGTGCCCTAGGAGTTCCTGCGTCGCACGATCATGCTCTGGGGCGAGTCCCCGTGGCGGCTTTCGGAAGCCTCCCTCGGGGAGTAGACTCCGGCCCGCGGGACCGAGCCTGGGTGCCGGCCCGCGAGTTCAAGGGAAGAGGAGGCTTCGTTTCGAGCCGATGAGGCGCCGCGACCACGGCATCTCGAGGAGAGGACGCACACCATGAGCGAGTGGAGAATCAGGGTCTGGAGAGTCGTCGCCCTAGGCGTCGTGGTTGCCTTGCTGTTGGGGATGATTGTGATCTTGCCCGCCTATCTCCACATGCGCGGCGTAGCGGCCGGCCGTGCCACCGAGATCAAGACCCTCGGAGCACAGCTCGATGAGTCCCGACGGGCGCACGAGGCGGCCCTCGCCGAGAACCGTGTCACGGCAGAAACGCTCAAGGGGACCGCGTCGGAGCTGGAGTGCGCGTAACCCAGGAGACTGCAGTCGCCGAGACCAAGCAGGCCGCCGCCGGACTCCAGGAGCTGCAGGCGACGGAGCAGGTGACCAGCCAGACATTGCAGGAGACCGCACAAAGCCTGGAGCAGACGGCCACCGCCTTTGAGGAGCTGCGAGTCGCCCAAGAGATGACGGCCAACGAATACCGGGACACGATTCAGAATCTCCAGGATGCGATCGGGCAGCTCGCGACGACCGGGCGGCCGACCTGGCCTGGGGGTCCTACGGTGCCGTCGGTCGAGAAGCCGAGTGCCGAGGCGGCGGAGGGATACTCCGCCGCGGACGCGGATGAGGCGTCGTCCCTGTGGGTAGACGGCTTCAGCGCCCTGCAATCGCAAGCGGGCGCCTCGGCGACCAGGCCCGATAGTCATGCCGTCGTGAACGTCTTCGACGACCACGTCGCCGCGGAGGCGAAGAGCCTGATCTGGAAGCACCTCGGCCGCCCCCCGTACCGGCTGTTCGTGATCTCGCAGACGCAGAGCACCGTCCAGAACTTGTGGCACGTC
>JAPLGD010000047.1 GCA_026390345.1 Candidatus Bipolaricaulota bacterium
TGGTGGGTGCTGCTGTTGCGAGGCCTCATCGCGATCGCGTTCGGCGTCTTCGTCTGGGTCTACCCCGGACTCTCGCTCGCGACGCTCGTACTGCTCTTTGGCTCCTACTGTTTGGCAGACGGGGTCCTCGGTGTGTGGAGCGCCATCAAGGGACGCAAGGAGCATGCAGCGGGAGGCGGACTGCTCCTGTGGGGACTCGTCGGCATTGGCGTCGGGATCCTGACGCTCGTGGCGCCTGGTGTGACCGCGCTGGCCCTTGTGTTCTACATGGCGGTCTGGGCGGTTTCGACGGGCGTTCTTGAGATCATGATCGCACTCCGCCTGCTGAGGGAGATCAAAGGCGAGTGTCTGCTCCTTCTTGCCGGCCTCGCATCGGTGGTCTTCGGCATCCTCGTCATGGCGCAGCCGGCTGCACACGCCCTGACCCTCCTCTGGCTGATTGCGGCATACGCCGCCGTCTTGGGCGTTCTTCTAGCGGTTCTGGCACTCAGGATCCGCGCCTTCGCGCGGGCCCTTGAAGAGCAATCCAAGAGGGCGGACTAGAACTGCAGGTTCGTTGAGTTCATTGGGTTGCGAGACATGGCGTGTAGCTCGTGGTTTGTGGCGTGTGGGGAAGGCGTTCGTTGGGTTCGTGGGGTTCATTGGGCTCGCTGAGTTCGTTGGCTCACGAAAGGCGGCTCGTAGCACGTGGCTTGTGGCACGTAGGGATGCATTCGTCGGGTTCGTCGGGTTCGTCGAGCTCCAAGAAGCAGTTCGCACTGCGCGGTTCCGATTCCGAAACCCCGCGAACTCCAGGAACCCGATGAACTCAACGAATGCTGAGCCACGAGTCTCGCGACGAGCAAGGTCTCGCGTGGCTCAGCTCGCGAGGTACCGCTTGAGGTCGCGGTAGAGGTTCTCGTGCCCGCCGAGTGCGAGGAGGGTGACGATCTTCTTCGCTTCGTCCACCAGGTAGGCAATCAGGTAGAGCTGCCCCGCAAGCCGGAACTTGTGCACGAAAACTTCCGAGAGGTCGCCCCTTTTCTGCTCTCCGACCCGCGGACTCGCACATATCAGGTCGACCTGGGTATCCACCTCAGCGCGGAGTGGCGCAGGAAGCTTCTTCTTGACCCGATTGAACCTGGGAAACGCACAGCGAGTGTATGCCACCGCAATACCTAGCCGTACTCGTATGGTTCGACTTCACCGCGCTTCACGGCTTCAAGCGCCTCGAGGATGTCAGCTCTAAACTGCGGATGAAGCTCGTTGTACTGCCTGACGAAGTCCTCGATCGCGAGCTGGATCATGTTGCTGATCGTCCGGCGCTCGGCTTTGGCGATCGCCTCAATCTCCTCGCGCAGCTTCTGCGGCACCTTGGCGGATACGGTCGATGTGGCCATGTCAGTCCACTCTAGCATGCTTTGTCTACGATGTCTACCGGCATTCATGGTCCGGGGTCAAGGGCCGATTCGTAGGGTTCTTTGAGTTCGTAGAGTTCGTTTGGGTTACGAGAGCCAGGTTGGGGTTCGCGGTTGCGGCATCGAACTCAATGAACTCCACGAACCCAACGAACCAACGTCCCCGCATGCCGCCGTGCGGAACTCAACGAACCCAAGGAACCCTACGAACTCAATGAACCCAAAGAACTCAGCAGACGCTGGTCTCCCCGAGCTACTTCGACCGACCGTACCCCGACCACCTTTCCAATGTGCTCAGGCCGATGAGCGCCTTGGGCGGCGAGTCGGGGAGCATGAGTCGCCGGATGGCTTCGACGATGGATCGGATGGACTCATCGTGCGCACCGACCTTGATGTCGAGCTCGTCCAGTCGCCGGGTGAGCTCGATGTGCGAAGCGTAGATGCTTCGGAGCCGCACGAAGGCTCTGACAACGAACACACTCATGCCAATGGCCTGGGGCGAGTTGAGCACGGTGGCAGCCATCAACGCACCGTGTTCCGTGAACGCGAAGGGCAGGGAACGCCGGCCGCCCCGCCCGCTGTTTGAGATCACAGATTGTGACCTCAAGTTTGTGAACTCAGGCGCCGTCAGCTGGAACACGAATTCCGCTGGAAACCGTCCCGGGTTGCGCCTGACCGCTTGATTGAGAGCCCCTGTGGCCACCCCGAACAACCCAGAAAGATCGCTATCCAAGATGACCTTTGCACCTCGCACCTCAGTGATTCGTAGTCCGACCGACTCGACTGACAGGCGCTCTCCCATCGCTACCTCCCTGCGAAGATGATCCCGGTACCCGATTGGCTGCATTCTATGCTGTCTTTGTCTTTGAGTCTAGTCAAGGATACGTGGTTCGCTGCGCCTGGTTCGTTGAGTTCATTGGGTTCCTTGAGTTTGTTGGGACGGATGCTCGGCACGTGCTTCGCAATCCGCAGTCCTACGGACTCTATGAACCCAAAGAACTCTACGAACTCAACGAATACCTTCCCCGCGAACCACGAGCTACTCGCCGTTCTCGATGCACACGACCGAAATCTTGACCTGGTCGTACGTGACGAGGCCGTTCAGCTGGCGAAGGATGTTGATCGGGCGCGCGGTGCCGGTGACGCGCGCAACCTCGCTGATACGGGCGAAGGACTCTGAGTCCACCCACGGTTCTGGTGAAGTGAGCTTCTTCTCGCGAAGGTAATCGAGGAGGTACTCGAGGACGGCGTCGGGCTGCTTGCCGATGCCGTCGGCGACGGCGTCGAGCGACTGACCGCGGTCGAACCGCTCGTAGACCATCGGCCGCGCGAGGTCGATGGTGGCCCGCGCCTTAGAGCCTTTCCGCGTCGGCTTGGGAACCGCCTTGATGTCGGGATCGACGTTCGTCTCGAGCTCGCGGCTTCTGCAAGTCTCGCGGATCGCCGCGACGAACGTCTCGCCGTACTGGCGAGCCTTGGCCTCGCCGACGCCGCTCACCTCGAGGAATCCTTCGACCGTCGTCGGGCGGCGGCGGGCCATGTCGCGCAGCGCGGCGTCGCCGAACACGATGTAGGCGGGCACCTTCTTCTCTTCGGCAATCCCACGGCGCAGGACGCGAAGGGTGTCGAACAGGCCACGGTCGACGCCCTCCCAAGAGTCGGCTCCGGCCGTCGCGGCGCGCGCTACACCGGCCGCGGGCTTGAGGAGCCGCGGGGTTTCCTCGCCGCGCAGCACCCGCCGACCGCTCGGGGTAATCGCGAGGAGGTTGTACTCGCCCTCCTTGGAAAGGTATCCCTGCCCCGCCAGCTGCTCGATCCAGTCTCGCACCCGCTTCTTCGGCTCGTCGGCGAGGAGGCCGTACGTGGACAAGGCGTCGTGGCCACTCGCGAGGATTCGCTCCTCGCGCGAGCCGGTGAGGACGGCGGCCGTGTAGTCGCCGCCGTAGCGCTCCTCGAGCCGGTGCACGCACGACAGGATCTTCTGCGCGAGGACGAGGGCGTCGTCGACGAGCTCGAGGTCGCCGAAGCAGACGTCGCACGCGTTGCAGCTTCCGCCCTCGAGTTCCTGGCTGAAGTAGTGGAGGAGCGCACGGTGTCGGCATGCGGCGCCGGTCGCGTAGGCGACGATGTCGCCGAGCTTCGCCATGGCGATCCGCTTCGCCTCCTCGGACTCGGACTGCTCGATGATGTACTTCCAGACGCCGTAGTCGCCGGGCCCATAGAGAAGCACGCACTCCGCGTCGAGGCCGTCGCGTCCGGCACGTCCGCTCTCTTGCTGGTAGTGCTCGAGGGACTTCGGCATGCCGGCGTGAATGACGGCGCGAACGTTCGACTTGTCAATCCCCATGCCGAACGCGACGGTGGCAACGATGACGTCAGCCTCTTCGCCGATGAAGGCATCCTGGGCGTCGCGGCGCGCCTCGTCGCTGAGGCCGGCGTGGTACGCGGCGGCGCGGTAGCCGGCCGCCGTGAGCTTCTCGGCCACGGCGTCGACGTCGGCGCGTCGGATGCAGTAGACGATCGACGACTCGCCGGCGTGGCGATCGAGGACGGCGCGGATTTGTCGCAGCCCGTCGTCGGCGCGCGACTCGACGGAGTAGATGAGGTTCGGTCGGTCGAACGATCCGACGAGAACCTCGGGATCCCGGAGGCGGAGCTGTACGGCGATGTCGTCGCGCACTTGGCTCGTCGCCGTGGCGGTGTAGGCGTGGATCGCTACGCGCGGGAACGCATCGCGTAGCGCTCCGAGCTGGCGGTACTCGGGACGGAAGTCGTGGCCCCACATACTGACGCAGTGCGCTTCGTCGATCGCGATGAGCGACAGCTTCTGGCCCGCGAGGAAGCGGGCGAAGCCGTTCATCAGGAGCCGCTCCGGAGACACGTAAAGGATCTTGAGCTGACCGCGACGAATGGCGGCGAGGGCGCCGTCCTGCTCGTCGGGGCTCTGGGAGCTGTCGAGCCGCGCTGCGGCGACGCCGGAGTCGGTGAGGGCGTCAACCTGGTCCTTCATGAGCGAGATGAGGGGGCTCACGACAACCGCGAGGCCCGGCAAGGCAAGCGCGGGAGCCTGGAAGCACAGGGACTTCCCGCCGCCGGTGGGGAGGACGACGAGCGAGTCGCGACCGCGGAGGACGGCCGCCATCGCCTCGCGCTGGAGGGGGCGGAGGTCGCT
>JAPLGD010000037.1 GCA_026390345.1 Candidatus Bipolaricaulota bacterium
CGTCCGGAACCGGGGATGTCGGACCTCTGCCGAGACCGCGGGATCTCGCTTCTGTGCTACGGAACGGTCGCCGGCGGGCTTCTCTCAGACCGCTACGTGGGCGCAGCGGAGCCGTCTCCGCCGTACGAGAATCGCTCGCTCGCGAAGTACAAGCTCATTGTCGACGAGTTCGGGGATTGGCGGCTATTCCAGTCGTTGCTCGCGACCGTGCGGGCGATCGCCGATAGCCACGGGGTAAGCCTCTCGGTGGTGGCATCGCGCTACGTCCTGGAGAAGCCGGCGGTCGCCGCCGTGATCGTCGGCGCACGCAATGATCGCCACGTGTCGGACATTGCGGGACTATGCTCGTTCCATCTCGACGCCGCGGATGTCGCTCTACTCGACGACGTCCTACGACGCGCCCACGGCCCGAAGGGCGCCGTCTACGGACTCGAGCGGATCCGCGATGGCGTACACGGAGCCGTCATGCGCTACAACCTCCAAGAGGAAACGCCGACGTAGTCCTTGGGCGTGCGGTTTGCCCGGAGTTGAGATTCCTGGGCAACGCGGTATACTCAAGCGCGTTGTTGGTAGTTTGCAGTCGCTTTTCGGAGTTCAGTCTTTCTGCAACCCACGGAGAACGTCCTGCTTCACTAAAGCTCCCAGCATCGAGGAAGGTGTTTAGTATGTCCGATCGCGAAACGGGTACCGTCAAGTGGTTCAACGACGCGAAGGGGTTTGGCTTCATCTCGCGAGAGCAGGGTGAAGACGTCTTCGTGCATTTCAGCTCGATCCGCGGCGCCGGCTTCAAGTCGCTGGCCGAGGGTCAGAAGGTCGAGTTCACGTTGGGTCAGGGACAGAGAGGTCCGCAGGCCATCGACGTGACACCCGTTCTCTAGGAACGAGTCGTACGCAAGACTTCCGTGCGGCGCACTCCGGTGCGCCGCTTTTCTGTCCACATGGCCGAATGCGCAGTCTCGATCGCACCCCGTCGAGTATGATGCGACGACGCGCCGGGCGGTGGAACTTCGAGCCGGTACGCACGTGGAGGGCGCTCGAAGTTCGCCGCGCTCGTGAACAGGAGGAACGATGAAGATCACATTCTGCGGGGCGGCAGGAACGGTCACGGGATCGAGTCACTTGGTCGAGGCGAACGGTCTCCGCGTCTTGCTCGACTGCGGGCTGTTCCAGGGAAGCCGGGAGATCGACGAGCGAAACCGTAGCCCATTCCCGTTCGACCCGGCCAGCCTCGACTTCGTTCTTCTCTCCCACGCGCACCTCGACCACGCCGGCCTTCTGCCGCGCCTCGTCCATGACGGGTTCACCGGCCGTATTCTTTGCACGCCGCCGACGGCGGCCATTGCGAAGCTCATGCTCGCCGACTCCGCCCACCTCCAGGTTGAAGAAGCGGCCTACCGCACCCGCAAGGCAAAGCGCCGCGGCGAGGCCGGGACCCCACCCCTCTACGACATGGACGACGTGCTCCGCACGGCTGACTTGTTCCAGCCGATCCCCGGGTACGGCGACCTCGTGGATCTCGGAAAGGGACTCTCCTGCGTCTTCCACGACGCCGGGCACATCCTCGGCTCGGCGTGCATCGAACTTCGCACGTCGAACGGTCGGCTCCTGTTCAGCGGTGACCTCGGCAACCGCCACCAGCCGATCGTCCGCGATCCCAGCACGCCGCCGCACGTCGACGTGGTCCTCGTCGAGTCGACGTACGGCGATCGCGTTCACCGATCGATCGAGGACTCCATCGCGGAGCTTCGAGACGCGATCCATGACGTCATCCCCGGCGGCGGGAACGTCCTCGTCCCGTCGTTCGCCCTGGAGCGGGCGCAGGAAGTCCTGTACGAGCTCTTCCTCCTGTGGACGCGCCACGATCTTCCGCAATGCCGGATCTACCTGGACAGCCCGCTCGCGACGTCGACGACGCGCGTGTTCGAGCGCTTTCCCGACTACTTCGACGACGAGGGGCGAAAGGTGTTCTCCCAACGCCCGAACCCGTTCGACTTCCCGCTCCTTCACTACGCCCAGACGACCGACGAGTCGAAGCAGATCAACGCCCAACCGGGCGGCAACGTGATCATCGCCGGAAGCGGAATGTGCACGGGCGGCCGGATTCTGCACCACCTGCGCTACAACCTGTGGAATGCCGCCGCCGGGGTCGTGTTCGTTGGGTACCAGGCGGTCGGCACCCTCGGCCGGAACCTCGTCGAGGGAACCAAGAGCGTGCACCTGTTCGGAGAAGAGGTCGCCGTTCGTGCCAAGGTGTGGACGGTCAACGGCTTCTCATCGCACGCCGACCAGCCGATCTTGATGGACTGGATCGGCAAGGCCAAGCCCCGCGACCTGTTCCTCGTCCACGGGGAGTCGGCCTCCCAGAAGGCGCTGCAAAGCAAGATCCAATCGGATCTTGGGATTGTTCCACGCATCCCCGCGTGGAAGGAAACGGTCACGGTCTAACCGACCGAGCCGATGCCTCGAAGGCGGGAGACGCTTCCGAGACGCTAGCACCCCAGAATCGGGATGGTGGAGTGATGCTGCGGCCGAGACTTCGCCTCTGACCGTCCCGATGAGGTTGTTGGCTCGAGCCGCAGCGTTCTCCACTCTATCGCTTTTCGCTAGTTCTTGGAAGCCTGCGGAGTCCAACTCGAAGAGGTACTATCCGCAGTCTTCTGCAGGTCGTCTGAATCCTACGGTTCGCACAAGGAGCAGCAAGCCATGAGTCTGTTCAAGGCTCCGAGCCGAGACGAGATCCTGACCGCGCACCAGATCCGCATGATGGTGCGAATCGGCGCTCCCGCCGTCGTTTCGTCCGTGCTCTTCTCGCTCTACAACCTCACGGATGCGTACTGGATCGGCCACCTCCAGGGCGCAAACGCCATCAGCGCAATGGCGGGCATCCAGGGCTCCTGGCCGTTTGTCTGGTTCACGATCTCCCTGATTGCTGGGTTCGCGGGCGCCGCCGTCAGCGCTCTCGTCGCACAGAACATCGGAGCAAACCGCTCCGAGGAAGCCAACCACGCCCTCAACCAGCTATTCCTGGTTGGTCTGGTGGCCGGCTTCGTCGTCGCCGTCGTCGGATCTGTCGCCGTCCAGTTCATCCTGCCGTCGTTCTTCACCGACCCGGCCGTGGCCCGCGAGATGACCACGTACCTGCGGATCATCTTCCTGGGAGTCCACACGATGCTGCTTCCCGGTCTCGCCGCGTCGGCGTTCTCGGCTTCGGGAAACACGCTCTTGCCGGTGTTCGTCAATCTTGTCGGGGTCGGCCTCAACATCCCTCTCGACCGGGTCATGGTTCTCGGCTGGACGGGGTCGCTCGGCCCCCTCGGCCACATCGCGATCCCCCAACTCGGGATCGCCGGCGCTGCCTACGCGACGCTCATCGCCCAGGGTGTGTCAACCCTTATCTTCCTCGCGCTCCTCGCTCGCAGGCAAAGGGGCTTGCGGCTGGAGCTGCGGCTGATGCGCCCAGACCGGCACCTCTTGGGAAAGGCCTTCCGCATCGGCCTTCCCGCAGGCCTCGGCCAGGCAACGGTGGCCTTCGGATTCGCGGTCATGGTGATCTTCATCAACCGGCTCCCGAACAGCGCGGTGGCGCTGGCCGGGTATGGAGTGGCGGATCGGATCCTCGGTCTCCTGTTCATTGCCACCGACGGGCTTGGCGTCGGCTTGACGACGATGGTCGGCCAGGCCATCGGAGCCGGGCTTCTCGACCGAACCCGCGTCCTCGTCAGCAAGGGCATCCGTGCGCTGCTTGTCGTCGTGCTTGTGGAGGCCGTAGTTCTCTACGTCGCGCGCCGCCCGCTCGTCGCGGTGTTCTTGGCAGGTGACACTGATGCGGTCCGCGCCGCAGTCCGCGAGGGAACGAACTTCATCGCCCTGTTCGCGGCGAGCATGCCGTTCCTGTGCGCATTCTTCGCAGCGGAGGCCGTCTACCGCGGCGCGGGGCACAACTTCCCGGCCATGATGCTCGGGGTCATCCGCCTTTGGGTTCTGCGCATTCCGCTCTCCGTGCTGTTCGCCTTTCCTCTCGGCCTCGGCTCGACGGGGATATGGCTGGGCATGTCCGCTTCGAACGTTCTCTCCGGCATTGCCGCAATGCTCTGGCTGAGAACGGGAAGCTGGCAGCGCTCGGTCATCGAGACCCCGAAGGAAGAGTCTCCCGCGTCGTAGGAACACCGGCGTCAGCCCGGAGAAGCCGGCGGAATGTGTGGTACAACCGCACGAGCGCCGCTCTGTCCTTGCACGATCTCAAACTCCATGCCATACGCAGCTCGCAGCGACGTCTCGGTAATCGCCTCGGCCGGGCGTCCATAGCTGTGCGCCGTTCCGGCGACGAGAAGAAGGACGGAGTCTGCGTAGAGGAAGGCGTTGTCCGGCTGGTGCGACGTGACGACGAACGAATGCCCACCCGTCGCCAGTTCCTTGACGACCCCGAGGATGCCGTGCTGGTGGCGCGGGTCAAGGTGCGCGGCCGGCTCGTCCATCAGGAGACACCGTGCGCCTTGAGCCAGCCCTCGTGCAATGAGAACGAGCTGCTGCTCGCCTCCGCTGATCTCGGTGTACGCGCGATGCTTCATCCCGAGGATTCCCACGGCCTCGAGAGCCCGGTCCACGATCGCCCGGTCGCCGGGTCCCGGACGGGCGAACAACCCCAAGTGCGGGGCACGCCCCATCAGGACGGCTTCGGCCACCGTGAAGGCGAACGCGGGCTCGTGAAGCTGAGGCACGACGCCGATCCATCGCGCCCGTTCCCGGGGAGTGAGCTCCGCCAGCGGCCGACCGTCGACGGACACAACTCCTGACGTAGGCTGCCGCACGCCGCTGAGACACTGAAGGAGCGTCGTCTTGCCCGAGCCGTTCGCGCCGAGGACGAAGGCCACCTCTCCGTCGACGAGGGACAGTGAGACGCCGCGCAACACCTCCTCGCCGCGAACATAGGCGTACGAGACGTCGGTCGCCGCAAGCCTCATCGCTCCGCTCCTCGGGACCGCACGAGGCGAAGGAAGAGGAGGAGAAACGCGGGAATTCCGATTAGCCCGGTCAGAATCCCGAGCGGGATCTCACTCGGAAGGACCGTACGCGCAATCGTGTCCAGGCCGATGAGGGTCGCCGCTCCGAGAACCGCCGACGCCGGAATCAGCCGCTCGTGATCGGCGCCGACCCACGCACGCGCCACGTGGGGTACGACGAGCCCGATCCAGCCAATCATCCCGGAAATGGAGACCGCCACCGCGATCAGTACGGTGGCGGCGCCGATCACGACGATGCGAAGCGGCCGTACGTGCAGCCCGAGGCTCGCGGCCTCGGCTTCGCTCAGCGTGAGGAGATTCAGTCGCCACGAGAAGAGGAGGAAGAACGTGAGTCCGACGACCGTGACGCCGATGACGGGGATCAACGTCTCCCACCGACTCGCGCTAAGGCCGCCGAGCAACCAATAGGTGATCGCGGGGAGCCGGCTTAGGGGGTCCGCGACGTACTTGATGAGTCCGATCAGCGCATCGAACAGCGCACTGACTGCGATTCCAGCGACCACGAGGACGAGCGGAGCCGCGCCGAACCGCCAGCCGATCCAGGCGACCAGCGCAACGGCCGCTATCGCGAACAGGAACGACAATCCCTGGACAGCCGCCGCCCCGCCGGCAAACGAGAGTGCCAGCGCAGCGCCGAATGCCGCCCCTGAGCTTACTCCGAGAACCTTGCCGTCGACGAGCGGGTTGCGGAATAGCCCCTGAAGGACGGCGCCGCTCACGGCGAGGTTCGCGCCCACGCACGCCGCCGCGATCGTTCGAGGAAGGCGAACGCGCAAGATGAGGGCGCGAAGGACTTCCGACCCATCCGCCCCCAACAAGGCGCGGAGCGCCTCGATCGGCCGGACGCCGTATCGGCCGACGACGAGCGACACAAGGAACAGGGCTGCCGCAGCCGGTATCAGGATCCAGAGAGCGCGGCGGCCCCGTCGCAACGTCATGGATGGGTCAGCAGCAGAAGCTCCGCTTCCGTCAGCGAGTAGTCGTAGTACGTCGCGTAGAAGGCGTTCATCTCAGCAGCTATGTCGAGAGAGATCGCCCCGGGATGAAGAGCGTTCGCCAGCCAGAGGACGCCAAGCAGGGACTCCGGGACGGGCGTGTCCATCGGGCCAAACACGCGCGGCATGCGGTAGATGCGGTTCTCGCGAACGGCGCGGACCGTCTGCCAGTCCGGATTCGCCGCGAGGTCGACCGGCTTCACGGGGCCGTACGGAGGGATGACAATGACGTCAGGGTCCCACACCAGGATCTGCTCCAGGTTCACTGTGTTCCACGCGCCGCGCAGGTCGGCGCTCACCGAGACACCGCCCGCCGCATCAACCAGCCACGTCTGGTACATGTCGCCGCTTGCCACCTTGAGCGGGTCCGTACCGACGAACAGGACTCGCGGTCGGTCGGGGGCAGCTATTCCGCCGAGGTCGTGTTCGACCGTGTCCGTGATGCGCAAGAAGTCGTAGAGGAAGAGCGCCGCGCGCTGCTTGGCCTCCGAACCCAGCACTTGCGCGGTCGTGACCATGGCCTCCTTCAGGGCGTCCGGCGTCTCCATCACGTACTGGATCACGGGGATCCCGAGATCGCCGAGCTGCTTGGCGAACGCGTCGTGCTGGGAACCTCCCGCGAACACGAGTTGCGCGCCGCGGGCAACCATGTCTTCAACGTTCGGATCGCCGAAGGCGAGGATGTCGGCGAGCCGCGGCTCGATCTTGAACATCGAGTCCCACGCCTGCGAGATCCCCATCACCCCGACGTACCACGCCTCGACGAGGAGGTCCCCCGCTCCGAGCGCGTAGATGAGGTACGTCCCCGGGCCGTAGACGCAGATCAATCGCTCGACCGGCTGAGGAACGAGAACGACGTCTCCTGTCTGATCGATGACCTGAACCACGTCCTGTCCGAACGCGGCGACCGTCGTGCTAATCGCAATGCTTGCGGCAAGTATCCCAGCCAACCAACGCTTCATGCTGCCTCCTTCACGGTCTCCAACAGAGACCGGCTTTCCTCGAGCCAGCGCAACGCGCTCTCCATCTGCGCGACGCGAAACGAACACGCCGCCGCTCCGAGCGCTGCGTCGTTGCTCGCCACAGCTCCCTGCTTCTCAAGGGATGCCAAGGCTTCGGACAGCTTGGACTTCTGAGCGTCGATCAGACTCCCGACTTCCTCCGGACGCAGCTTCCGGAGGAAGTAGACCTTGGCCAGGAAGACCACGCGCAGATCGCGCGGGTGCGCCACCGGAGAGCACGCCCACTGCCAGAACGCGCGGCGCCCATCCTTCGTTACGGAGTACATCTGGCGGGACGGACGATCCTCCTGCGGCTCAACCTCGACCTCGGCCCACCCCTCTTCGACGAGGCGATGGAGAACGCTGTACAACTGGCTGAGCGCCACGTGCCACAGCTCTCCGAGCCCCTCGACGAGATCGCGGCGAAGGTCGTAGCCGTGGCGAGGAGCTTCGATCAGGAACCCGAGAGCGGCATACTCCACGGGAAAACTGCGTGGCACTCTATATTCCATATTGGAGTATTCTACTCTGGAGGGCTTGCGGGAGCTAGTCGGTTGCCCCGAACCGCCGCGCCCGCTAGGATGCCGAGTCCCGCTGGCTCCAGTCGTACGAAAGGAATCCGTCCGTGGCAAAGAAGTCCGAGTCGTCTCGCGCACCGCGTGTCCACCTCGCCAGTCTCGGCTGCGCGAAGAACCTAGTCGATTCCGAGCGCCTCCTGGGGCGTCTTGCGGCCGCGGGGGCGATCGTCGGTGCGCCCGTCGACGAGGCCGACGTCGCCATCGTCAACACGTGCGGGTTCATCGCGCCCGCAAGAGAGGAGTCGTTGGATGTCATCCACGAGTACGTCGCCTGGAGAAGGGAAGCGTCGGGACGGCGGCTGTTCGTGATGGGATGCCTCGTCGCACGATCCTCGGAAGAGCTGCGTGCGCTCGCCCCCGAGGTCGACGGGTTCTTCGGAATCGACGACCACGCGGCGCTCGTCCGTGCCGTCGGGCTCGCCGAAACCGACCCGGAGGACGAAGGCCGCCTCCTGCTCACACCGCACCACACGGCGTACCTACGGATCTCCGACGGCTGCGACAACCGGTGCTCGTACTGCACGATCCCCTCCATCCGAGGGCCGTTCCGGAGCCGTCCGATGGACGAGATTCTGCGCGAGGCGTCCGACCTCGCGGCGTTCGGGGTGCGCGAGGTCAACGTCATTGGACAGGACACGAGTCTCTACGGAGTCGACCTCTCGCCGCGAGTCGGAATCCACGACCTCCTCGGCCGGTTGTCCGCGATTCAGGGACTCCGGTGGATCCGACTCCTCTACGTCCACCCGGCCCACGTCTCCGACGAGCTGATCGACGCCTACACCTCACTCCCCAACCTCGTGCCGTACGTCGACCTCCCGCTCCAACACTTGTCGGACACGATCCTCGAGGGAATGAACCGTCACGTCACGCAGGCCGACTGCCTGCGTCTGATCAAGCGGTGGCGCGAGCGGGTGCCGGGCGTGTCGTTGCGGACGACGTTCATCGTCGGCTTCCCCGGCGAGACCGAGGCCCAGTTCGCCGAGCTGCTCGACTTCGTACGCGACCTCTCCTTCGACCACGTCGGCGCGTTCGCCTACTCCCCCGAGGAAGGGACTCCGGCCGCAGCGCTGCCGAATCGCGTTCCCTCCGGGGTCGTCGAGGACCGCCTCCGACGGCTGATGGAGCTGCAGCAGGAGATCGTCCGCCGAGCCAACAAGGCGCGTATAGGAACGGAAGTCGAGGTGCTCGTCGATGGACCCGCGGCGGAACGCGGCGTCTGGATCTCACGAACGGCGACCCAAGCCCCCGACGTGGACGCCGTCACGCGACTTCGCGGCAAACGGCTCGCCGCGGGGGAGTTCGTGCGCGCGCGGATCGTCGGATTCGAAGGCTACGACCTCGACGCCGTCGCGATCCCTTAGGCAACCGTCCCGAGCGTCTTCGCCGAGGCGGCGAGGAGTTGCTCGACCTCTTCGAAGTACCGCCCGAGGTGAACTCCGTCGATCAGCGCGTGGTGCGCCTGGACGTTGAGTGGCATCGCAAGCCGGCCGCCCACGTCGCGGAACTTGCCCCACGCAATGCGGGGCACGGAGTCCGGCGGGTCGAGCGGGACGGGGTGAATCATGCCCGTGAACGACACCCACGGAATCGCCGTCATGAACAGGAGGTCATCCCGATCGGGCTCCGACCAGAGCGACTCAGCGCGACGAGCACGCTCGATGCACAGCTTCGCGTCCGCAGCGAAGGGGCCAAAGGCCTCCTCGTACCTGAGCGTCACGAAGCGGAACGTCCCGTCGTCGCCAAGTACGGTGATGGAGGGATGCACCGCTGCGTGCTCGATAACCCCTTCTCCGCGCATTCGCTGGCGGAACTCGGGAACCTCGTTGGCCGCACGAGCGAGCACATAGACGAGCGCCACGGTGAACGTCGCCCCACGAGCGCGTACCGCTTCTCGAAGCGGGCCGACGTCTACGTCAGCCGTCAGGTTGAAGTACGGAAACCCGAACCCGCGAAAAAGCTCGAACGCCTCGCGCCGCGGCCAGTGCTTAAGATTGATCCATCGGAGTCTCTCAGCCTCGTCCATGCCTCATCGTAGCCCACCGAGAGGCATCAAGGCTCGCGGTTGTCGCCGCAGCCGCCGCAAGGGAAACTCTCCACATGCGGCGTTTCGAAATCCTGTCCGAAGAAGAGCGGGTTGATCGCTACAGGGCCCTCGCGAAGAAGGCGCTTCTCGCCTACGGACTCTCCCCCGATCTCACGTACATCGGGCAAGGGAGCCACATCGTCTTCCGTGCCGCTCGTGCTCCGTGGTCCGCTGGATCGAGGGCGAGCGTCGCGAGGCGGAACTTGCGCCGGATGAGGTCGCAGCCATGGGAGCTCTGGTGGCGGCACTGCACCAGCACGCGGAGGAGTTTCGCTGGCCCCAGGAGATCGCACCGGCTCATGAGGGCGCCGCGTGCCGAGCCTTCGCCGCCTGCGACTCGCTTCGCTCGGTCTTCAGCCTGCCGGGCGATCCCTCTCTCCTCACCGATGCCGCAGCGCTGATTTCCGACAACACGCCGGAATCCGCCGACGCCGGGCCCATCCACGGCGACCTTCGATTGCGGAAGCTCCGTCTGAAGGAAGGAGTCGCCGGGGTTGTCGGTTTCGGCCGCTGCCGTGCCGGGGCCGATCTCGAAGACCTCTCTCCTCTCTGGGCCGAGCTCGGTGAGCGCAAGACCGCGTCCGAACTTCAGGGCGCGCTTCTCGAAGGCTACCGCTCCGTTCGTCCGCTGCTCACGACGTCCGAGGACGCGCTCCGCGCCTACGACGCGCTCCGCGCACTGGAAGAGGCCGCAATCGGTCTTGAAGCCCTACGGCAAGATCGCCGGTCCAAGGGCGAAGCTGCGGACCGAATCGCCGCCGGTCTCCGTCAGAGCCTCTCGGGCATCGTCCGCGCCAAGGGAACTTGACGCCGGTGCGGGCAGAGCACTCCCAGCGGCGCCCGGTTTGGCCGATCCATATACGGGCACTAGACTCCCTCGGCCATGAGCACGAAGGAAGCGAAGAGCTTGTCCACCCGCTGCGTTCCCTTGACCTTCGACCGCTGGCCCGACTTCGAGAAGCTGTTCGGACCTCGCGGCGCTCAGGCTGGTTGCTGGTGCATGTGGTGGCGCGAGACGACGTCGGAGTTCGAGGCGCGGAAGGGCAAACGGAACCGCGAGGCATTCCAAGCGATCGTGGCGTCCGGAGATGTGCCGGGGCTTCTCGCCTACGTCGGCGATGAGCCGGTCGGTTGGTGCGCCGTGGCTCCTCGGGAGCGATACGTACGCCTGGCTCGTTCCCGCACACTCAAGCCGATTGACGAGCAGCCGGTGTGGTCCATCACGTGCTTCTTCGTGGCGCGACGCTATCGAAGGCAAGGCGTCACCGCACGCCTACTCGACGCGGTCGTCGCGTTCGTTCGAGATCGAGGAGGCCACATCGTCGAGGCCTACCCGATTGCTCCGGCGAGCGGCGAGTACCCGGCGGCCTACGCGTACACCGGCCTTCTGTCGACGTTCCTCGCCGCAGGATTCCAGATTGTCGCTCGCCCGTCGGCCTCACGCGCCGTCGTACGGCACGTGATCGAACCCCCGGCGCGGCCGTCACGACGCCGAGGAACCTCGGAGTAGCGCGACGCGCCGGGCGATCTCCTCACGGAGTTTGTCGGCGCCGTACTGAAAGAGACTGATCTCCTCGCCGTTCAGGTAGGTCCAGCCCCAATCCCACGGCGACGCCGCGAGGCGGAACGTCTCATCGCGGGTGTCGATCCGGTACTGCCGAAGGTCGATCTGCCTCCGATCTGGGTGTGCGTCGACAACGCTTCTCATCCGCTCGGCGAAGTGGATGCTGTATGGGCAGCGTGCGCTCCACGCCTGGTCGACGGCGAGAAGTCCTCGCGAGCGGAGGTTCCGCGGACGAAACTGCGGCCGGGCGAGGGTCGGCGTTGCCGATCCCGCCCGGAACGGAAGCCAGAGAAGGGCAATCGGCTCGTCGCGAATGATCTCGCGGAACCCGAGCTCGCGAAGCAGAGTGATGGGGTAGTGCGTCGGGTGGTTCCAGCCAAGTGCAGCCATTCCGATGAACGCAGGGCGCGCGTCGGCGATCGCCGCCTCGATCATCCGCCGCTCTTCGACGAGGTGCTGGGAATCCTCCGGCTCGGTCCCCGCCCAGTGGAAGCAGAGAAGGACGCAGGCACCCGGCGCTTCGATAGGGAACGGAGCGATCTCCGTCGCCGCGTACTCGACAAAGCCGCGCGGCACGCCCTCCGCGTACGCGACCCGGCCGCGCATTCCTTCCCGCAGCCGATCCCGATGCCAGTCGGCGACGAGCTCGAGGCGACCCGCGAACGACTTGCCGGCAAGCTCGAGCCCGCCGGGACAGCAGACAAGGTCGGACAGGTTCCCTTCACGGAGTGGACGGTACTCGACGGGCACGGACCCTCCTCGCCGACAGGCTATGCGCGGGACACACCGATCGCTTTTCTCAGGACGCTGAACCCGACGTCGGGCAAGGCCATTTCGGCGCAAGAGCCCAGGCGCTCGTAGAGCGCGCGGGCTCTGGGATTCGACTCGTGGACTCCGAGCTCGATGGCATCCACCGAAGTGCGGAACTTCCCCGCCAGGTCTCGGAAGACCGCGGTGCCGATTCCCTGTCCGCGGAACGGCGGCTCGAGGGCGACGCCGTGGACGGGAAACGTGCGGTCACGGCGTTCGACGAACCCGACCGTCGTTCGCACCCGCACGATCGCTCGCACCTTGCCGACGGTCCGAACCATCTCCGCGAACTCGTTCCACGTCATCCCCATGACCCGAAGCGGGGGCTCGGGGTAGCCGCCGGCCTTCTCGCGCAACAGCACGAGGAAGGCGTCGCATTGTTTGGCCGTCGCCTTCCGATATGTCAGCACGGTGAGTCGAGCGTAGGGCCCGCTACGTCTCCCGACGACAGCCGCCGTTCGCTAGCTGGCCGAGGCCGGGCTTCCGGTTCCTCCAGGCTGTATCTCGATATCGCCGCTCAGCCAGTCCGCGATCGACCCGACCACCTGGAGGTCGATGTGATGCCTGAGGTGTCGGTCCTCTGAGCTCGCAAGTCCGCTCTGCAGCCGGCCGACGTGGTTCACATCCAGAAGAATCGCAAGCTCGACATTCCCGTTGCCGCCGTCGCCTGCGGCGCGGGCGAGACGACCCGCCTGTTCGACCGAAACCTGGAAATCCTTGTCCCCCTGCAGAATCAGCATCCGAGTCTTCACCTGACCCACCACGGAAGTGGGGTCCACCGCAAGGAGATCCCGAACCAGGACGGGCGCCATCGACTCCCGCCTGCGTGCGAACTCCTCTTCGCTCATCCACGGAAGTCTCGCTCGAACGTCTTCGTACGACACGTCGTCCCACGTCCCCTGCATCTGGGCGAGGAACTGGTAGAAGTCCCGCTCGTGGGCGACCAGGCGCTCGGTCTCCTCCGCGGAGATGCCGTCGGCCGCCGCTCGGCGGGCGAACTCGTCGAGGGCCATCGTGTCGGGAGCATAGGCAGGCGCTCCGAAGGTGATCAGGCCGGCCACCGTCCCCTGCGACGCGAGCAGCGAAGCGACCGTGCCGCCCACGCCCACGCCGAACGCGTAGATCTTGCTCTGAGCGGCGTGCGGCACCCCACGAAGGACAAAGGCCGCGACTCGCGCGTCGGTGAGAAGGTCGTTGAGTGAGAGGTCGTCGTAGGTCCCCTCGCTCTTCCCGGTGCCCCGCGCGTCGAGCCGGTACGAGGCGATTCCCGCCTGAGCCAGGCCTCGGGCGATCTCCTTCAGGAATCCAGTCTGTAGACCCAGGCGATCTCCGTTGCGATCGTACGGGCCGAGGTCGGGAAGGAGGAGAACGATGGGGAGAGTCTCTCCTCCGGCGGCGGGGTAGGTTAGCGTCCCGTCGAGCTTCACGCCGTTGCTCGTGATCGGAAGCTCGTTCTCGATGACCCCCATGGGGAGGGCCAGCGCCTCCGTGGACCGCCGCTCGACGAGGAATCCACTCGGAAACCGGTCGCTGCGATACGCGAACAGCTCCTCGCCGGGGACCTCGACTCCGACGACGCGGCCGTCCACGACGTAGTACACAGCCTCCCACCCGTCCCCGACCGTCACCGTGCGTCGCTCGCCGGCCAGCCGCTCGGCCGGAGCCGCCAACGTCACGGTCTCCGGGGCGGTGATCGCGAAGGCGGACTCGGTTCCCTGTTGGGGCACGACGACGGACAGCCCTTCGGACCCACCAAGCTCCTGCCGCGCGCTCTCGAGGAGCGCGAAGAGGGCGAAGATGTCCTCGTCGAGGATGACGACGCTTCCTGCGGGGAGGTCCTTGGTCTGCATGTCGTCCGCAGTGCCCGACGACACCTTGACCGCCTCTGCGTCACTACCGACGAGAATGTCGAGGAGACCGTCGCGCGTGGATCCCCGCAGGGCGTACGCCTGGGTACGGAACGTCTCGTCGGCTACGAGCGCCGCCGTGAACGTTGTGACCCCAGACAAGCGACGGCCGGTCCCCGTAGAGCGAAGAGCAAATCCGTCGGGCGAGCGATAGAGCTCAAACGATTCCCGCCCGATCAGAATTCCCGACTGTAGAACAACGAAACTTCCCGTCTGCATCGCTTCTCCAGTCGCGGAACGGATCACATCGCCGACCGGATCCGCCTCACCCGGCGCCGAGACGGCACGTTCGAACCCGCTCAGTGCGGCCTCGACCTCGCCGACGCGTTCGGACAGCGCGTGGACATCGTCGCTCAGGCCGGGCAGCGCTGCGTTGACACCGTTGAGTTGCACGAAGGCTTCGTCCATCCGCCGCGCCAACGCATCGACGTCGTCGTTCGAGACCTGGGGCGCCAAGCTCGACCGACCAAGCCCGGGAAGAGCCTCATCGATCCGCCGCGAGAGCACGTCGACGTCACGGCCCTGTTCGGCGGAGATCTCGTTCAAGCGGCGCGTGAGTTCATCGAAACGAGCGGTGAGCTCCGGGTCGACCGCCGCGCGGCTTGACTCCATCTGCCGCCCCAGGCGGGTCAACTCCCCGCGAACGGCGGCGAGATCGCGCCCGTCCCGCTGCACCGCGATCAGAGCGCAAGTCGACAGGATGAGGGCCGCAACAACAAGAACGGCGGCAAGTCCCGAGAGCGACCTCCAAAGGCGGCTGTTCATACGTTCGTTTCCTCCTCGACCACAGACCGACCCCGAGATCGATGGCCATCCAATGAGGTTTCGAGTGGAGCTCGTTCAGTATAGACGAGGATGCGAGCAGGCGGAAGCCCTCGTCACGTCGCCACGGCGGCACCGACCCGAATCAACGAGTGAAGGATCTCCGTGCCGAAGTCCACCGCCGCAACCGGAACGCGCTCGTCGCAGGCGTGAATGGTCTCGAAGAACGGGACATCGGGAGGCAGATTCATCGGCGTGTACCCGTACGTTTGGATGCCGAGCCGCGCGAGATGGCGACCGTCGCTACTCCCCGGCAGGATGTACGGAATCGCCACAGCGCCCGATTCCTGGGACACGAGCAACCGGCCAAGGAGGTCGAACAGACCGAGGTCGACGTCCGTCCCGGCGGTCTCACCGCTCACGATGCGCGCCTCGGCGTCGCCGTGAAATGCCGGCTCGATCTCGGCCATCAGGTCTTCGGGGGAGAATCCGGGAAGCACCCGCCCGTCCAGGCCGATGTGGATCTCACTCGGCACGACGTTCGAGCGATCACCCCCGCGAATAACGGTAGCGTTCACGGTATTCCGAAAGAGCGGTTCGAGATCGCGGCCGGGAGCGCCGAGGCGTGCTAGCAAACGATCGGTCGACGCTGGATGGAGCAGTCGACGCACGAAGAGCCCGTCTACGCGTGTGAGGTGATCGGCGAGAGCCTCGACCATCCGCCGCGTGACGTCCGTGATGTGGATCGGCGTGCGGTGGCCGTCAAGACGGCGCAGGATTCCGCCCGCCTTGGCCATCGCGCCGCCCCGCATCGGCCGAGCACCGTGCCCGGCCGCCCCACGGACGACGAGCTCGATCACCACCGGCGCCTTCTCCGCGACCTGGATCGGGTAGAAGACCCGTCCCCGAATCCGAAGCGGAAACCCGCCGAACTCGCCGATCGCGTAGCGCACTCCGCGGAACACCTCGGGGTGACGATCCACGACGTACTTCGCTCCGTGAGTCCCTCCGGACTCCTCATCGGCAAACAGGGCGAGCACGACATCTCCGGGCGGAGGATTCTCTCGGGCGGCTCGCAGGAACGCCGCCAGCATCATCGCGACGCCGCCCTTCATGTCGAGAGCTCCCCGTCCCCACACGCAGCCGTCGGCGATCCGTCCCTCGAAGGGGGGGTACGTCCACCCTGTCCCGGCCGGGACGACGTCGAGGTGCCCGTAGAAGAGAAGCCCCGGAGCCTCTCCCCGGCCGGGAAGCCGCGCGATGAGGTTCGGTCGACCCGGGGCGTTCTCGTAGCGTGCGGTCTTGACGCCGGGCGCCCGGAGAAGGTCCTCCACCGCGTCCACGCACTCCGCCTCACGTCCCGGAGGGTTGCTGGTGTCAAACCGGATGAGATGCTGCAGCAAGAGGGCCGGGCGCCCTTCGATTCCCTCAACCATCGCAGCCATCGCTCATCCCCCGGACGGCGCCTTCGGCGGCCTCGGCGTCACCACTTCTTGAACATGAAGAATGCCGCCGCTACGAGAAACACAAACGCGACGAGGTAGTTCCAGCGAAGCGGCTCCTTGAGGTACACGACGGAGAACCCCGCGAACACGACGAGGGTGATGACCTCCTGGATTGTCTTCAGCTGAGCCGCGGAGAACTGGCCGTGTCCCAGACGATTCGCGGGGACTTGGAAGCAGTACTCGACGAACGCGATCCCCCAGCTGGCCAAGATCGCGAGCCAAAGGGGCGAGCTCTTGAACCGCAAGTGCCCGTACCACGCGATCGTCATGAAGATATTCGAGACCAGAAGGAGACCGATCGTGCGCAACGCGCCTCACCTCGGGCTGCTGCCGAGACCGAGAACGAAGCGGGGGGCGGCCCAAACCACCCCCCTTTCTCCAGCGAGGATCTACTTCTTCTTGTCCGTCGGCTTGCTCGACTTCTTCGCCGGCGCCGCCGGTTTCTTTCCGCATCCGCATCCGCTCATGGGTCCCCCCTTCGTCGGCCGAAGCGCCGACACCAGCAGGATAGCCTCCTCTACGCTGTTGTCAAGACCGTACGAGGCCCACCCGCCGCTGATCCGACCGATTCCATCGCTCGTGAGGACACACCCGCCGGCGGGCATCACGGGGCGGCGCGGCGCCTCGGACGCTTGCTGCCTGGCTCGCCGGGCCACTCTCCGCGCAGGAGACCGTACAACACGAGATCGTAGCGGCGCCCATCGCGCTCGCCGTACTCCCGAAAGATGCCTTCCCGCTTGAATCCCGCCTTCTCGTACAGCGCGATGGCCCGTGCGTTGTCTGCAATCGCGGAAAGCGAGAGGCGGTAGAGGTTCATCTCACAGAACGCGTACCGCAGGGCAAGCGACAGCGCCTCAAAGCCGTACCCCTGCCCCCAGAAGGCGCGATCCCCGATCCCCATTCCCAGCCAGGCAACGCGGTTCGACCACTCGATGTCGAAGAAGCCAACCGATCCGATCAGTCGGTCGTCGTCGAGGGTGCGGATCCCAAACGTAAGGGAGTCAAACCCGTTGTGGAGCGAGTCGATCTCCTCCTCGGCGCGCTCGACCGACAGGGGGACCGCCGTGTTCGTGTCCTCAAGGCGAAGGTACCCGATGTCCTCCGACCACGCGGACATCGCAGGTGCGTCCTCTTTTCGAAGCGCCGCGAGCCGAAGTCGCCGCCCTGCAAGCCAGTTGGCCTCTACGGAATCCGTTCTCACCATTATCCGTTCACCTCGCTGTAGCGGTGCCGTGCTCGAGTTCCTCTAGAGGCCGCCAACAGGCGCAGCATCCGAGCAGGTGCTTTGCCCCGTAAGGACCGCGCGAGATCCGCGCCGGCCTAGAAGTAGAAGTGAACTCCCGTACCCACAACCATGTTCACGTTGCCCAGCGTCGAGCAGGCCACCCCGAACTCGATGTTCCACGCAAGGTTCGGAGCGGAGCGGAAGTTGAACTCGATGCCTCCGACCCCCGCGAAGACGACCTCGCTTCCGCTGTACAGCGGGAACGGCAAAGTGGCCCCCGCCGCGACGTAGAAGTCCACTGTCGACGCGTCCACAACACGGAACAGGGCGCGCAACGTTGCAGTTCCCTCGAACCACCCTAAGGATCCGGTTACGAGGACGACGCCCTCCGCTCCGATCTCGGGGGACAGCCAGTATCTGGCGCTGATCAGCCCTCCCCAGGGGAACTCGGCCTGGATTCCAATCCCCAGCGTTCGGCCATCGGAGAGGTTCACCTCAAGGGCGCTCGCCGAAACACCGGCTGCTTCTACATTCTGAGCTTCCGCGATCCCGACCGCAAGGCACAGCACAGCGACAAGCGCCACTCCTACGCGAACCCGCTTCATGACTCATCCCCCCTGCACTCTATGACCATCATACGGTCAGGCGGGCCAAGCGCCAATCGCGCCAATCCTGCACGGTGGGGCGCGCACGGCGGGCCAAGCGGCAAACGCGCACGACGGGCCGGGCGGCAAGCGCGCCAAACGCGGACGGCGGGGCGCGGCACGGTGGGCCAGCGGCAAACGTGCACGGCGGGCCGGGCGGCAAACGTGAACGGTGGGCCGGCGGCAAACGTGGGCGGTGGAGCGGCACGCGGTAGAATGGACCACCATGGATACACGAGCGGTGAAGGAATTCCGTGGGGCGGCGCCCAGCCTGCACGGCGGGGCGGCGCCAATCTCGCGCGGCGGGGCGGCGCCCACCCTGCACGCTGGGGCAGTGTTCCTTCTCCTCGTATGGGGACTTTGCGCTCTCGCGACATACGCCGATGAAGCGAAGCTCGATTGCGAGGGCCCCGGAGGTCCCTACCAAGTTCCCGCCACCGTGAGTTGCTCGGAGATTCTGACGGCGGAGGACGCGGCGGAGCAGTTCCTCGACACCCTCCTGCGAGCACAGGAAGAGCAGACGCCGGAGTTGCTCGCGGCCGCGCTGGACGGGGAAGCGGCGCGAGTCTGCGGACAGCGCCCGGAGAAAGGAACGGTCGGCGAGCTCCTCGGTGTTGATCGGTGGGGGTGCGACGCAGGCTACACGCGCCGAAACCTCTGTCAGGGATACGTGCTTGAGAAGATCGAGACACTCGAGCACGGTTACGCGGTGGTGACCCAAGTGGTCGTCGCCCCTGGAGGAAGCGGGCTGACGTACTTCGACACGGCGTCAGCCGTGCAGTACAAGACCACCGTGGGCGACGTCCGGATCCTTGCCGGCCTGTCGCTGTCGTCGGGCCCGGGATCGACTCCATCCACCGAGTACGAGGACTCGGTGAAGATGGCGAGGAAAGGACAGGCCCGGACCGTTCTGTCCGACGCGCTCGCGTACTGCGAAAACTACAAGACCGAGTACTGCCGCGCGGTGCGTAACCTCGCGACGCGGATCACTGCACCTCCATCCAGCGCTGCCCCCGAGGATCGCCGCGGGCCGATCGAGCTGGTCGTCGTCGCCGCGGCGCCGGGACACATGGCCGCGTCGCAGGCTCTCGCCCTGACGAGCGGGGACGTGTCGCTCATCTCCGTCAGCGGCGTCGTTGCCGACGAGTTGGGCATCCCCGTCCCGAACGCCCAGATTCGCTTCCGAGATTGGGACATCGTGGTTGCGACGGATGTCCACGGGGTCTATCGACTCTCGGCGTTCGGAACTGGAGGGACGCCGGTGGCAAAGCGAGTGAACCTGACGCTGCAGCGTGTGGAGCTCTCCGTCACGCCGGAGGCACGGCCGGACGGAGGCCGCTATGTGGGAGTCGCGGCGGACGGGACGTCGACCCTGGCTCTTTCCCTTTCGGCCCGCGGCATTCGCCTCGACACCATCAAGGTTCAAGCTCCGAAGCTGGGGACGCTCCGCGGGACGAGCGGAGCGGCTCGGTCGGTCTCGCTCAACGCGGAGGGTCGGGGAACCCTCACGTACGTCCCGCCAACCGACCTTGCGACGGACGTCCTGTCTCGCTCCCTCGACGGCGAAGCCGCCCCCGTATGGGCCGCTGTCGTCCCGCTCACCTTCGAGTACAGCGATCAGGAGGGGAACCCTGCGAGCACGACGGTCGAGGTCTTCGCCTGCCGTCCGCCGGTCGTTGTGACGTACGCCTTCGCCGCAGATCAAGCGGCATGGACGGCCTTTGCGGAGTACGCGCGAAACGACAAGTTCGATCCGACCCTTGCTCCTGCGTTCGCAGCACCTACGGTCACCGGCTCGCTCGAGGAGCAGGCCGAGCTGTTGCGCCGGGCGATCTCCGAGCGCCTGCACGCGTACGCACTCCTCGGCATCAAGGCACCCAAGGCCGATGTCGTGGCGCACAGCCTGGCTGGTCTCGTTGCACGGCACGCGGTCGAGGAACCCCTCGACGGGCGGACGACGGTGCGGAAGCTCCTCCTCGTCGCAACTCCCAACCACGGCGCCTCGTGGCTTGAGCACCCCCAAACGTTCCTCACGTCGTGGCTCGATCAGCACCCCGTCGCAGCCCAAGAGCTCGCCGAGGATTCCGACTTCCTCCGTCGCCTGAACGCCGGGGAGGCCACGGGAACGCACCTGAACCCTGATGTGCAGTACGCAAACCTCCTCGGACGGCGGACGGAGCTTCGCGCCGGAGGAGACATCGGGTTGGGCGCTGCGGAGGACGACGGGTTCGTGAGCACTGCTTCCGCCCACCTGAACGGCGCGCCGGACTTCGTCTTCGACGGGGTTCGTCACTCGGAAGTATTGGCTCTGCGTGACATGGCCATGGCATCCTTCGCCGACGTTCAGGCGAAGATCACAAGCCTTCTTCAGCGGGACCTTCCACGCACGAACCTGGACGACACACGGCTCGAGCTCTGGAAGGGAGGAGGACTCGTCGAGATCTCCCCGCAAGTGTGGGTGGGAGCGTGGACGAGCGTCACGCAGTACCCCGTGTCTCTGCGACCAACCTTCGGCGTGCGCACCGGCAAAGCGAGCTACGCCGCGGTGGGGATATACACCTCGCAAGGGCAGTGGGGAACGCTCGGACTCGACGAGGATAGTGAAGCGACCGTTCACGCGAGTTCGCCGAACCTTCTGCGGATCCAACTCGTGGCCGGCAAAGCCCGGTTCCGCCGGCTGCCCGGCACGTCCGGTGGCGACTACGAGGTTGTCCTGACGGCGAGTCCGGCGAGCGGCCCGTGGTATGCAGCGCGCCCCAGCATTCGCGTGCTCGGCCGGGACGCCGACTTCGCGGTATCGACCGGCGACGTAGTCACCGTGTCCGCCCTGGATTCGCGCCTTCTCGTCGAAACCTCCGACACATCCGGTGCGTCGACGGCCCGGTGGGTGGACGAGTCTCGCGGTGTGCGCATCAAGAGCTCAGGCTCCGCCGAGGACGAAGCGGTTCCCGGCGGCGGCTGGTGGACGAAGAGCGTCTGGCGCGAGCCGGGCCTGCCTTTCCGATTCCCTCTGTGGATGCTCGCGGTCACGCTCGCGGGCCTTGCGGCGGCCGCCATCTACCACGTTCGTGCTTCCCGCCACGGAGAGCACCCAAAACGAGACGAGAAGACAAGCTAAGCGTCGTCTCGCCACAACCGAATGGGAATGAACGCTCAAACACAGCTCGAATCAAGGAGGAAGATCGGTTGACATGACGGCCGCGTGGGCTGTCGCCGGGACGTGTCTGGTCTTGTGGATCGGACTCCTCTTCTTCCGCGGAGGATTCTGGCGCGTCGCTCCGAGGCTTGACACCCCTCCGGGAGGGTTCGCGCATACGGATCCGCAAGCGCCGTCCCAGCGGACGTGTTCCGTGGCGACCATGATCCCCGCCCGGAACGAGGCCGACATCCTTCCCCAGACCCTGCCGACCGTCGTCGCCCAGGAGTACGAGGGCGTGTTCCACGTGACCCTGATCGACGATCAGAGCACGGACGCGACGGCGGACATTGCACAAGAGGCGGCCAAGGCGGCAGGACGCGCCGATCGACTGACCGTCCTTCGCGGTGACCCACTGCCCACCGGGTGGGCAGGCAAGGTTTGGGCGCTCGCGCAAGGGAGCAAACGGGGAGCGCCGATCGACTCCGACTACCTCTGGTTTACCGACGCCGACATCGCTTACGACGCAGGCGTTCTCCGCGCACTGGTTGACAAGGCGGAGTCGGAGGAGCTTGACCTCGTCTCCGTCATGGCTTGTCTGCGCGTGGACTCCCGCTGGGATCGGCTTCTCATTCCCGCCTTTGTCTACTTCTTTGCGAAGCTCTACCCGTTCCGGTTCGTGGGGGATCCGCGACGTCGGACCGCGGGAGCGGCCGGGGGGTGCGTGCTCGTTCGACGTCGGGCCCTCCAGGAGGCGGGCGGCCTTGAGGCCATTCGGTCTGCATTGATCGACGACTGCGCCCTCGGCCGCCTCATCAAGCGGCACGAAGGCCGGATCTGGCTCGGGTTCACGAAAAGCGTGCGTAGCGTTCGTCCGTACGGAAGCCTTCGCAGCATCTGGGACATGGTGGCCCGGTCGGCCTACGACCAGCTTCAGTATTCACCGCTTCTCGTCGTGGGGACAGTCCTCGGGATGATGCTTCTGTACGCCGTGGCTCCGCTCGCCACGCTGGGCGGCCTCGTCGCCGCGGCGCTTGGCCTACCCGGAGCCGCGTGGCTCGCGCTCATCGGCGGGATGGCATGGAGCTTGATGACCGCAAGCTTCCTCCCGATCCTCGATCACCACGGCGCCGGGCGCTGGATCGCGATCTTTCTTCCCGTCGCCGGCACTCTCTACACGGCGATGGTCCTCTCCTCCGCGTGGCGACACCGGACCGGCCGCAGCGGTGCGTGGAAAGGGCGCACGCGCGGAGCGGGCGACGCCACAAGCGCATAGCGCCAACCCTTCTAGGTCGGTCGGCCGCCGTCACCTCTCATTCGGAGATGCTCGGCAGACAAGAACCAGGATGCAGGGGCCAACGGAGGCGGCCGGCGCCCCCCCTGGGATTCGATTGCTGCGGTATGTCGAGCTCTACGCTGTTTCCGTACGATTCGGACGAAGCGCAGGGATGCGCACCTGTCTGACTGATTGGCAGCCTGGCCGAAGCTGCTGCTCTTCAATTCTAAATAGAGTTTCGCGCCACCGCAGGCCGCCGTGTGATGTTTGTCACTGAGCACGGTCCACTGTAGAATGGAACTCGAAGGTGCGGACACCGGGATTCCCGGTGGAACAAAAGAATTCAAGGAGGTCGCGTTGAAAAGGCTGCTCGCAGTAACCCTCATGCTGATCTTGGGTGTATCCCTGCTCGGCATGGCGGCAGGAAAAGTGGCCGTCGTCCTTGACGTCGGTGGACGCGGCGACTTGTCGTTCAACGACATGGGATTCAAGGGGACGGATCAGGCGGCGAAGGACTTCGGTCTTCAGATGATCGAAGTGCAGTGCGCCACGGGAGCGGACTACTTGCCGAACATCCGCAACGTCGCGCGGACCGGCGACTATGACCTCATCATCTGCGTCGGCTTCCTGCTCGGCGATGCTCTCGCCGCGGCGTCGACGGAGTTCCCGAACCAGAAGTTCGCGATCATCGATGTGGACTACATCACCGGACCCAACATCATGAACTTCGTGTTCCGCGAGAACGAGCAGTCGGCTCTGGTCGGCGCGCTCGCGGGAATGAGCGCCGCGTACCACGGCTACTCGGCGGCCGGCGTGGTCCTCGGCATCGAGATCCCGGTCCTTTGGCACTTCGAGGCGGGGTTCCGCTATGGAATGGATTGGGGTCTGAAGGCATTCGCCAAGCACGAAGGCAAGGCTCCAAGCGTCAACCTGCTCTACACCTACACCGGAACGTTCAGTGACATCGCGCTCGGCAAGGCCGCTTCGGAGGCCATGCTGGCGCAGGGCGCCGTCGGCGTCTACAACGTCGCCGGTCCGCTCGGCGTGGGCGACCACGAGGCCGTGGCGGAAGCTCACGGGAACCTCGGTACGCTGTACGGCCCTCCGTACTTCTACGGGGTGGACGCGAACCAGGACTTCATCGGCAACGGATTCCACGGCATCGCGAGCGGAATGAAGCGCGTCGACACCGCGTGCTACATGGCCGTTGAGGCCGTCGTGAAGGGTCAGTTCAAGGCCGGCGTCACCAGCCTGGGGCTGAAGGAAGGCGGCGTGGCGATCAGCAAGGTCGGAGACCTCGCCGACTTCATCCTGTTCGGCATCAGCGGCGGGTCGGTGAGCGCCGACGACTTCTACACGATCATCGCGAACTGGGCGCAGAACCGAAGCACCATCCCTGGCTGGATCTGGGATGCCGTCGACACGCTGGAGGCGGGAATTCTCGACGGATCGATCGTCGTCCCAACGGCGAGCACGGGCGATCAGATCGCCGCGGTCCGGGCGCAGTACACGCTGGGCGCACCCTAGGACGTGAAGCGCACTTGAAACACCTCGGGGAGAGAGGAACGACGTTCCTCTCTCCCCTTTGTCTGGAAACGGAGATCCCATGAACGAGAACGCTGGTCCCGAAGCCCGACGGGACGCGGACAGCTACTTTCTCCGCGCCGAGGGGATCACCAAGATCTACTCCGATGGAACCGTCGCCCTGAAGAAGGCGACCCTTGAGATCCATCCGCACGAGATCATTGGACTCCTCGGAGAGAACGGAGCCGGGAAGACGACGCTGACCAAGATCCTCTCGGGGCTCTTGCCCCCAACCCGCGGCCGGGTCGTGTCTCCGAGAGGTCCGGTGCGGTTCGCCAGCCCGCGCGAGGCGCTCGACTTCGGCATCGGGATGGTCCATCAACACTTTGCCCTCGTCGGAACCTTCACAGCGACCGAGAACGTGGCCCTGAGCCACGAGAAGCCGTTCTCCCTGATCCGCTTGGCGAAGACGCGCGAGCGCCTTGAGGCGTTGATGGAGGAGAGCGGACTCCGCGTCCCGCTCGACGTCCCCGTCGAGAAACTGGCCGTCGGAGAGCAGCAGCGGGTCGAAATCCTGAAGGTGTTGTTCCGCGACGTGCGGCTTCTGATCCTCGACGAACCCACCTCCGTGCTGACGCCGCTCGAAGTGGACGAGTTGTTCGCGCTGCTCCGCAAGCTGAAGGAAAAGGGAACGTCCGTCATCCTCATCACCCACAAGCTGAAGGAGGTCCAGTCGATCACCGACCGGATTGTCGTCCTACGACACGGCGAGATGGTCGGCGATGTGCGAACGGCCGAAGCGACGACCGAGCGCCTGGCCCAGCTGATGGTGGGGAAGACGCTCGAGGGCGAGCCCACCGCGTTCGAGCTGAGTGCCGAGCAGTTGCCGCGAGCCCTTTCGGCAAGCCGGAAGAAGGAATTCTCCGGCGAGGGGATCCTCCACGTGATCGACCTCGTGGCCCGCGGGAACACGCGTGAGATTGCTGTCAACGGTGTGACGTTCGACGTGCACGGAGGAGAGATCTTCGGAATCGCCGGCGTTGAGGGAAACGGACAGAGCGAGCTGGTGGAGTGCCTCACGGGCCTGCGGGTCCCAGTGTCGGGCACCGCAACGATCCGAGGCACGAACATCCTGGGGAAGGACCCGCGTCAGATCTATCGCCTGGGCGTCGCCCACGTGCCGGAGGACCGTTGGCGCCTCGGCCTTGTCCTGCCGTTCACTCTCGCCGAGAACGCGATCCTTGGTGTTCATCGCTGGGAGGAGTTCCAGGGGCCGTTCGGGATCCTTCGCCGGGGAAAGGTCAACCAGCACGTCCGGAAGCTGATGGACCGGTTCGACATCCAGGCGACGGGACCGAACGCGCCAGCGAAGAGCCTGTCGGGCGGAAACCAGCAGAAGCTGATTGTCGGCCGCGAGCTGGCCAAGGACCCGGCGATCGTGGTCGCGTCCCAGCCGACTCGAGGCCTCGATATCGGCGCGGCCAAGTACATCCGGGACCTCTTGATCGAGATGCGCGACAACGGACGGGCAATCCTGCTCGTGTCGGCGGATCTGGATGAGGTGCTCGCCCTCGCGGACCGGCTGGCCATCATGTATGAGGGTCGGTTCATGACTTCGTGCCGTCCCGACACTCTGAATCGCGAGCAGATCGGCATGCTCATGGGCGGCGTGGCCTGCAAGGAGGTCGCATGACGGAGAACCCGGCAAGGGAGTCCCGCTTGCTGCGGGGCGTCCATCGGACGGTCACCGGCCTGCACCCGGCCCTGGAGTCTATTGTCGCCGCGATCGTCGGGCTCCTCATCGGCGCCGTGCTCATGTACATCTGGGGGTTCGACCCCTGGAAAGCGTACTGGGCACTCCTGCGCGGCGCGTACGGGGGATCCTACGAGTGGGCCAGTTCCCTCGCCCGCGCAACGCCGCTGATCTTGACTGCTCTCACGTTCTCCATCTGCGTCCGCGCCGGAATGTTCAACATCGGAGCGGAAGGCCAGATGATGATGGGTGCCATGGCCGCGGTTTGCGTCGCGCTATTCGCGGCGCCCACGGTGCTCCACCTGATCATCGGCCTCGTCTTCGCCGCCGTGGCCGGCGCGCTGTGGAGCGTCGTCCCCGCGATCCTGAAGGTCTCCCGGGGGGTCTCGGAAGTCATCTCTACGATCATGTTCAACTGGATCGGACGATGGCTCGCCCTGTACCTCGCGATCTACGTGATCGTCGACCGCATGCGCCCCGAGAAGACGCTGACGGTCCCGGTCACCGCACGGTTCCCCATCCTCGTCCGCGGGACGGACTTGTCCGCCTCCATCTTCCTCGCTGTCGGAGTGGCCCTCGTCATGTACTTTCTCCTCTGGCACACGACGATGGGATACGAGGTGCGGGCCGCGGGACTCAATCCGACGGCCGCTCGGTACGGGGGAATCCGCAGCAAGCGGACGATGATCATCAGCTTCCTGCTCGGGGGAATCACAGCGGGCCTGGCCGGAGCGACGATCGCCATGGGGTTGCCGCCAAGCTACGCCATCTTCGGCGGCGGGGCGTTCCCGGAGCTGACGAACCTCGGGTTCGACGGCATGGCGGTGGCCATGGTCGGACGCAACCACCCGATCGGCATCCTTGTCGCCGCCCTGTTCTTCGGCGGGCTCAACGCCGGAGGGCGGGTCATGCAGTTCTACGGGTCGAACCCCGTTCCGCTGGAGATGATCCGCGTCGTCATGGGCGCCATCGTCCTGGCGATGGCGATTCCCGAGCTGATCCGCCTCTTCCCGGCGATCAAGAACCAAGGAGAGAGGTTCTTCGCTGTCTTGCGACGAAGGCGTGAAACGCGATCGAAGGAGGGAAAAGCATGAGCTGGATGGACATCGTCAGTCTCCTACGCATCGCGCTGCACGCCATGGTTCCGATCACGCTCACGGCGGTGGGCGAGATCGTAGGCGAGACGGCGGGGTTGTTCAACATCGGCCTGGAAGGGATCCTCTTGATCGGTGCCTTCGCCGGAGCCCTCGGAGCCGAGATTGGAGGACCGTGGGTCGGATTCCTGGTGGGGATGGGCGTGGGGGCTGTGATCGGCCTCATCTTCGCTGTCATGTCCACCTACTGGAAGGGCACCCAGATGGTGATCGGGATCGGCATCAACCTCTTCGCCATGGGGTTCGTGGCATTCGGCCTGATCCAGCTCGGAGCACCCGGGTTCCACGCCGTCCCCCGCGAGGTGCAGTTCGCCAAGTGGAGAACGCCGATGGGCGCGATGAGTCCCGTCATCCTCTTGGCATTGGTCGCGCCGTTCGTCATTCACTGGTTCATCAAGCGGACGAGGGCGGGATTGATGCTCAAGGCGGCGGGGGAGACGCCCGAGGCCGCCGACGTGGCCGGGATCAACGTCAACCGGACGCGGCTCCTGGCAGCGACGTTCGGCGGCGCCATGGCGGGGATCGCCGGCGCCTACATGAGCATCGCGTGGATCGGGTCGGTGACCAAGGACCTGTCTGCCGGACGAGGGTTCATTGCCCTGGCCACCGTGGTGTTCAGCGGGCTGAACCCGCTTCTCGCGCTCCTCGGAGGGTTCATCTTCGGGTTCTTCCAGGGACTCGCCGAGTGGGTGAAGACGCTGCCGTCGAAGCCGATCCCATTCCAGTTCGTGTCGATGCTTCCGTACATCGTCACGTTGCTTGTCGTCTCGGGAGCGATCGGCCGGGTCCGATTTCCGAAGGCGCTCGGAGAACCGTACAAGCGAGAGTAGTGGGGCTTTTGACTCCATCGCTGTTGGAATCTATGATCGACAGGAGAGACTCACATCGGGAACGGCGCGGAGGTGGCTCCGCGCCGGGACCCGGAGGCTTGCGGTATACCAGGAGGTGCACCATGCGTAGGCTGTTGGTTTTGGCGCTGGTCGCCACGTTGGCGATCAGCATCGTCGGCTTCGCGCAGGTTGGAACGAAGGACAAGCCAATCTACATGCTTCTCCCGCCCTCGACGGATACAACGGTCATCGGACCGTCCGGCGACAAGATCGCGGAGTACCTCTTCCAGGAGACGGGTCTCTACGTGGTCCCCGTTGTTGCCGCGGACTACGCCGCTCTCGCCGAGGCCTTCCGAACGGCGGATGGCGACGTGTTCGGAATTCCAACGAGCTCCCAATACTGCCAGATCTACAACGAGACGAACGGCGGGATCATCCCCACGATGGGCGCCGTCCGCAACGGTTACGTCTACTACTTCGCGAGCATCTATGCCCTGCGCTCGAAGGGGTACACGTCTCTAGCGGATCTGAGCGGCAAGACGTGGATCTACAACGACGTCGGGTCCGGTTCGGGGTACAAGTACCCGAAGGTGTACATGCAGCAGGCCGGCGTCCAGTGGGCGAACGTCGTTGAGACGGGCGGACACGTGAACTCGATGGTCGCTCTTCTGCAGGGCCAGGGCGACTTCTGCACCGGCTACGGCTCGCCCCCGCTCTCTCCCCAGTGCCTGAAGGATCAGGGCATCCGCTGGGAGTGGGGTGACGATCCGGAGCTCATGGTCTGGGATCATTTCAACAACGCTCTCGTCCGCGACGGGCTCCGCTGGGCCTGCGAGGACCTGCGCTTCGCGGTCCTCAAGGACTACCCCGACGTCTTCACGACCGTCGGCGTCGTCTCCGTCGTCGGCCCGATTCCGAACGACTGCCTCGCGTTCGTCTCGAACTTCCCGGCCGATCTGGTCACCAAGATCACCAACGCCCTTGTGAAGCAGATCGGAACTCCCGAGGGATTTGAGATCTGGAACAACAAGAAGTTCTACCAGTGGTCGGGCATGGCTCCCGTCAAGGACAGCGACTTCGACCTGATGCGCGCCGTCCTCGGCCTGCCGGTCCCGGCACGCTAGACTGCGATCTACAAGCAGGAAACCGAGAGGAGAGGGGAGAGATCCTCCTCTCTCCTCTCAAGCATGGGGACGGGCGCATGGCTGAACCGCAACTCGTCATCGAGCATCTCACGAAGGTCTACGAGCGTGGAGACGTCCACGCGCTTCGCGACGTCTCGCTCACGGTCAATCGGGGCGACTTCCTCGTCCTCATAGGGCTCTCTGGATCGGGGAAGTCAACGCTTCTCCGCTGCATCAACCGGTTGATCGAGCCGACGTCGGGAAGGATCTTGCTCGACGGTGTGGATATCACCCAGGCCAAGGGCGCCGAGCTGCGAAAGGTCCGACGCAGAATCGGCATGGTGTTCCAGCACTTCAACCTCGTGAAGCGATCCTCGGTGCTGACGAACGTCCTCGCCGGGCGACTGGGATACGCACCACCGGGACCCACGCTGATCGGACGTTTCCCGCGGGAGGACGTCGACCGCGCCCATCAAAGCCTGGAGACGGTCGGGTTGCTCGAGAAGATGTATACGCGTGCGGATCAGCTCTCGGGAGGGCAGCAGCAGCGAGTTGGCATCGCGCGGGCGCTGATGCAGGAGCCGGAACTGATCCTCGCCGACGAGCCCGTCTCGGCCCTTGACCCGGCCACCGCGAACTCGATCCTTCAGTACTTGGAAGCGATGAACCACCAGCACGGGGTCACCGTGATCTGTGCTCTGCACTTCCTGTCGCTCGCCCGAAGGTACGGCACGCGGATCATCGCGCTCAAGGACGGTGCCGTCGTGTTTGAAGGGCTTCCCAAGGAGATCGACAACGTCCGATTCAAGGAGATCTACGGCGAGGACGCCGAAGAGGTGGAGGTCCGCTAGGTGCCCCCTCGCGTCGGCTCGTTCGCAAGACTCCTGAGCACCCGGTGGGGTGCCTTGGCGAAGCGTGCGGCCCGGTCTATTCGAGCCGGAACGAAGCACGTTGCGAATGTCTGGAACGGAATGCGCTTTCGCGTGCCCAAGGACCGCATCGCCCCGCTCGCGGCGGATTGGGGCCTCCTTGTCCTGCTCTCCTACTGCACGTACTTCCTCATCAACCACTGGTATCGCGCACTCAATAACGTCTCTGCGGTATACCGAGTGCACTTCCCGAACTACGCCTACGTCGTAGCCGTTGTTGCGACGTTCCTCCTCGCCGTCCTGTGGGAGAACCTCGGAACGTCGATCGGGTGGAAGAGCGCAGGCCTTGTCCGCGCCGACACCGCGAACCGGCCGCTTCGCTTCCTGCCGCGGGCAGCCCATTTCTTCGTCGACCTCGCGGCGTGGTCACTCACAGCGCTCGCGGCCGCGCTCGCCCTCGTTCCGTTCGCGGGACTTGCGACCCTCTTGTATGGGGTTGTCTCTCGTGCGGGGCTCATGCTGATCCCGACCGTCGTCTTCCGTCCGCTCGGACCGTGGTACACGACCTTCGGGTGGGTCATCGCCTTGGTCCTCGCGCTGATCGTCGCGGGAACGGCCTCGTGGTGGGGAGCGCGTGCATTGTGGAGTTGGCTGTGGCCGGGACGCAAGGCGGAACGCCCCTGGGCGGACCGTGTCGTGGGCTCTCACGTCTGCAAGGCGTCCGATCTCGAGCGCTCCGGGCGGCCGTGTCCATGGTGGCGGACGAGTTGGGGCCTCATGGCCCTCCTCCTCGTCGCCGTCAGCGTCTATGTGGGGTGGCTCACAGCCCAGGTCAACCTGAGCACGCTTGTCCACAGAGCGTCCTCGACCGGCGACTACTGGCAGAAGCTCGTCACGCCGGACTTCAAGTACTTCCTCGCTCCCGAGCCTGACCTGCACGACACGATGCTGAACGGCATCATCCAGACCATCTTCATGGCCCTCTTGGCCACCCTTCTCGGTTTCGTGCTTGCTCTTCCCCTTTCCTTCCTCGGCGCAAGGAACATGGTGACCAAGAACCGCTTGGGATGGGGCATCTACACCCTCACGCGAGCCTTCTTCAACATTGGACGCTCGATCGAGCCGTTCGTCATGGCCGTGTTGTTCGCGACCACGTTGGGGTACGGCCCCTTCGCAGGGTGTCTTGCCCTCTTGGTGCACACGATCGCCGCCCTCGGGAAGCTCTATTCGGAGCAGATCGAAGCCATTGATCCCGGCCCCGTGGAAGCGATCACGGCGTGCGGCGGCGGACGCACGCAGGTCCTCCGCTACGGAGTCGTTCCCCAGGTCGTTCCGCCGTTCCTGGCGTTCACGCTCTACCGCTGGGACATCAACGTCCGCATGGCGACGGTCATCGGGATGGTTGGTGGCGGTGGCATCGGCCGCTTCTTCAACTACTTCAAGAACGAACTCCGCTGGCACGAGGTTGGGGCCGTCATCGTCATCATCGCCGTCGTCGTGTGGATCATGGACTACGTCAGCGGCCGCGTACGGGAGAGGATCACGTAATGACGGCAAAGCCGACGGGACGATGGTTTTGGCGGGCGTCGCGCCGGGGAACCGCGCTGGCGAAGCGCGGGATGACGCGACTTGCCATCTTTCTCGTGGACGCCGCCTTCCTCGCCTACCTCTTCATGATGACGTCGTACGTCGTGTCCCGCATCGCGTCGGGGGCCGGGGCATACCTGCCGGTTCGAGGGGAGTACGTGATCCTCGGGGCCATCGGAGCGGCGATCGCCTGGGGCGTCTTCGGAACCTCCGTTGGGGAGAAGCTGATCCTGTTCCTGAGCGGAGCATCCCAGAAGAAGGCTGCGATCAGCCCCACGGGCGTCGCGCTGCAGCACCAGCGGTGGTACAAGACCCTGTGGGGTCTGAGCGTCGTCACCGCAGCCATTGTGACGCTCGCCGCTGCAACGCTCATCACGCAGGTCGACTTCTCGAGACTGGCCAACAGCCTGCCGGACACGTGGAAGATGCTTCGGCGGCTGGTGCGCCCAGACGCAGCGATCTTCGGAGAGGTTGTGCTCCTGACTATCGTCACGGTCTTCATGGCGCTCATCGCGACGCTGCTCGCGATTCCCGTCGCCGTGGTCCTCAGCTTCTTCGCTGCACGGAATCTCACTCACGGCCCAGTGGGGAGGACCGCCTACGTCGTCGTTCGGGCTGCGGCAAGCATCGTTCGTTCCGTCGAACCGATGATCTGGGCCATCGTCTTCGTGATTTGGGTCCGCATGGGGCCGTTTGCCGGAACGCTGGCGCTCTTCGTCTGCTCGATCGCCGACCTGACGAAGCTCTACTCCGAACAGCTCGAATCGATCGATCCCGGCCCTGCGGAGGCCATCACGGCCGTAGGGGGGCGCCGCCTTCAGGTTCTCCTGTACAGCATCGTGCCGCAGATCATCAACCCCTACCTATCCTTCACGCTCTACCGTTGGGACATCAACGTCCGCATGGGGACTGTGATCGGCATGGTGGGAGGGGGAGGGATCGGGATGCTCCTGATGCAGTACGTGCGCGTCCTCGCGTGGGAGCAAGTCGGCATGTGCCTGCTCGCGATTATCGTCGTCGTCTGGTCAATCGACGCGCTGTCCGCACGCCTGCGGGCCCGGCTGAGCTAGCGCCCCGTAATGGATTCCAGGTACGCACGGATCTCGTCGAGGCCGTACGTCGTCTTCATGGCCTTGTAGTCCTCGAGCCACGCGGTGTCGATCGTGTCGTCGCGGCGGATCTCGATGTCACGGATCCCGAAGACGTCAACCATCTTTCGGGCTTCTTCCTCGATCTGACGATCCTTCACACGAAACAGAAACCGTGGGAACTGCATCGTACCCTCCTCCGAGCGAGAGTATAGCCCGCTTGGCGAGCGGCAGCAGAAGCGGCGCGAGTCCGCAGACACTCCGCGCCTTCGAGTTTGAAGACAAGGAATCGTAATCCTAGAATGATCCACCATGAACGTCGTCGACATCATCCGCAAGAAGAGGGACGGGGGAGCGCTGTCGAGAGAAGAGACGGAGTTCTGGGTCTCCGGAATGGTTCAAGGATCCATCCCCGACTACCAAGTGTCCGCGCTTCTCATGGCCCTCTTCCTTCGCGGTATGAGCGACGAAGAGGCCGCCACTCTGACCGATGTCATGGCGCATTCCGGCTCGATGTTCACGCCGAGCGACCTCGGCGGGTACACCGTGGACAAGCACTCGACCGGGGGCGTAGGAGACAAGACGACGCTCGTTCTCATCCCGCTTCTGGCTGCGGCGGGACTCAAGGTGGGAAAGCTCTCGGGACGCGCGCTGGGGCACACCGGCGGAACGATCGACAAGCTCGAGTCAATCCCAGGATTCCACACGGACCTCGACCGAACCCGCTTCCTCGAGCTCGTTCGCCGTACGGGGCTTGCCCTCGCCGATCATACGGCGGACATGGTCCCCGCCGATCGCATTCTGTACGAGCTGCGAGACGTCACGGCGACCGTGGACTCGCTGCCGCTCATCGTCGCGTCGATCATGTCGAAGAAGATCGCCGGCGGGGCACAGGCCATCGTCATCGACGTCAAGACGGGCTCTGGCGCCTTCCTGCCGAGGATCGAGGATTCGCGCCGGTTGGCGCGAGCCCTCGTCTCCATTGGGACGAAGCTCGGACGGAAGATGTCGGCCGTCATCACCGACATGTCGCAACCGCTCGGCCGCACGGTCGGCAATGCGCTCGAGGTACGGGAAGCGATCGAGACCCTTCAGGGCCGAGGACCCGAGGACTTGGCGACGCTATGCTGCGAACTCGGCGCCGAGCTCCTGGTCTTCTCGGGCCGGTCACCCGACCGAGGAGCGGCGGTCGCGACGCTGCGCGCCCTCCTCGCCGACGGGATGGCCCTCGCAAGGTTCCACGACCTCGTCGAGAACCAGGGCGGCGACGTCCGCGTCCTCGAGACCCCGGGGCTTCTGCCTCAGGCAGAGCATTCCGTGTCGATTTCCGCGAGATCGGCAGGCACGGTGTGCCGTCTCGATGCCCTCTCGATCGGCCGCGCAGCCAACGCTCTCGGAGCCGGGCGAACCAAGAAGGACGATGCGATCGATCCGGCCGTTGGAGTGGAGATCGTGAGGAAGATCGGCGAAGCGGTCGAGAGAGGGGGATTGCTGGCGATCCTTCAGGTGAACGACGAGAAGAACCTTGCCGAGGCGAAGCGCCTGGTCGAATCGGCCTACGAGATCGATGAGAGCGGCGCGCCGTGCTCGCCTCCGCCGCTCATCGTCGAGCGTATCCTGGCTGGCAACCGTGTCCAGTGACTGGTTCGTATGGGCTGACGCGGCAGATAAGTGGCTCATCGCGTTCGCTTCACTCCCAGGCGTAGTACGCCCCGCGACCAGCTACTGGTGCATTGGGCATGCCGCCGAGCTCTACCTGAAGGCCGTGATCGTCAAGGCAACACAGAGCGAGGAATCCGCAGTACGCTTCGGCCATCGAATTGCCGGCCTTCTTGAGAGGTGCCAGGAGTTTGATGCCTCATTCCTGCCGGACTACGCCTTGCGTAGAACGGTCCTACAGGAGGATGTACTGCTGCTTCGTGCGGCATCAGGGATGAGCAAGCTTTCGGACGATGATCGCGAGCACTTCTTCCGACACGAGCCCCTCTATGTCGTCGCCAAACACCAAGGCGATCTGAAGTACTTCCCTCTCCGCATGAAGAACCGTGGCACGTGCTGTGCAGTGCTAGTTGAGAACTGGCCCGACAAGTACTGGATCCAGTTCGCAAGGGACGTTAGGCGATACTTGCAGTTCCCGCCGGACACAAGGCGAGATTCGATCAAGGAGTACATCGCGGGAGCACCGGCCAACGGCGTCAGCGATGAGGCCAGGGACTACCTAAGTCAGTTGTATTACTCATCCTAGTTCCGTATGGCAATCAGCCCACACCTGCTCTTGGAAGCGTCTATAAGGTGAATGCGTCGGGCAGCAGCTCGGCGATCGTCGTGCGCACGAAATCGCCCTTCGGACATCCCATGAGGATCTCGAGGTTCGGCGCGTGCTCGTAAAGAACTTGGCGGCATGCGCCGCACGGGCGGCAATGGTCGGAGTCACACGACACGGCGATCTTCACGAAGTCGCGCTTCCCCTCGGAAACCGCCTTGAAGACCGCAACGCGTTCGGCGCAGAGCGAGAGCCCGTTCACGGAGCTCTCAACGTTGACGCCCGTGACGACGGTCCCGTCAGCACACAAGAGCGCCGCTCCCACGGGGAACTTCGAGTACGGGGCGTACGCCCGACGACGGGCTTCGTTCGCGAGTCTGAGAAGCTCTCGGTCGTCCATCAGAACCGGATCACCATCCCAAGGGCGCCGGCCAACGTGCCGACGTGCAGATTCCACCAGCCAATCGACGTGCCGAGGGAGAGGACAAAGCGTCCCTCGGCGTACAGACGGAGGAACGGCAGTCCGAGCTCAAACCCAATTCCCGCGTGAAGGCCGAAGGCTCTCCACAAGATCTCATCGAGGTGAAGCGCTTCCAGCGCCGCATCCACTCCATCCTCCCACTCTTCCGGAACGTCAACCTCCACGGAGGGTGTGACCGATCCCCAGAGGACGTCCGCGCCGAGGGAAAAGTCGGCGCCGAGGAAGACGAGATCGAGCCTCTTAACGGCGTCGACGGAGATCATCCACGTTGAGAAGGCGACGTCTGCCGTAAGCGACGCCGTGTCGTCACCGACGTCAAGGGTCTCATCAAGGAGCGGCTCCGGGATCTCAATCCCGGCCACCCCGCTCGCCACGCCGCGGACAAACCGATCGTCGAGGAACCCAACCGAGAGACGGACACCGTCGATCACGACCCACGGGAGAGAAATCTCGACGCCAAGCGCGAGGAGGGGGACCGGAACAAGGACGGGGAGATCCGCCAGCGCGGCTTGGACGTCGGCAACGGCCGCGTCGAAGTCCGCCGAGATCTCCGCGAGCTCCTCCGCCGGCACCCCTTGGTCGGAGAGCATGGCTTCGATCTCGCTGAAGGCAGCTGACGCAGCGACCGGGACCTGAGTCCAGGTCCCGGTCATGTCCAGCGTGTACGCTTCAAGACCGAGGGAGATCCCACCCGCGTGAATGGCCGCACCGACGGCGCAGAGGCCGACCAGAACCGCCGCTGTCGCGACTGCCGTACGGTGGATCACCGTCGGTCCCACCCCTCCCATTCCTTCCTCTTCAGCTCGGCTCGCTTGATCTTACCGCTAGCCGTCTTCGGGAGTTCGGTCACATACTCGATCGCGCGCGGGTACTTGTACGGGGCCGTGACCTTCTTCACGTGGTCCTGCAGTTCCTTCGTGAGGGCGTCGGACGGCAAGTAGCCCTTGGCCAGGATGACGAACGCCTTGACGATCTCGCCTCGCTCGCGATGCGGAGCGGCGACGGCGGCAGCCTCGACGACGGCCGGGTGGCTGACGAGCGCGTCCTCGACCTCGAACGGGCCGATGCGGTATCCCGACGTCAACATCACGTCGTCGGCGCGGCCCTCAAAGAAGAAGTAGCCATCCTCATCGGCCTTGGCGAGGTCGCCGGTTCGGTACCAACCTTTGGAGAAGACGTCCTTGTCGAGCTCAGGCGACTTCCAGTACCCGTCGAAGATCGCCGGGTTCCCCGGCTTGAGGGCGATCTCTCCAACCTCGCCTTGCTTCACGGGGTTGCCGTTCTCGTCGATCAGGCCGACGCCGGGCCCCGGCGTCGGAAGGCCCATCGCACCCGGCTTCACCGGCATCCCGGGCAGGTTGCAGACCAGGCAGACGCTCTCCGTCTGACCGTACCCGTCGCGGATCGTGACCCCGAACGCGCGCTTGAACGCCTCGATCGGCTCGACGTTGAGCGGCTCGCCAGCGGAGAGCGCGTCCTTCAAGTAGATCGTGTGCTTTCCCATGTTTGGAACCTGGGCGAACAGACGGTACTCGGTCGGCGTGCAGCAAAGCTTCGTGACCTTGTACTTCGTAAGAAGCTCAAGGTACCGCTCACCGTCGAAGCGGCCGTTGTAGATGAGTTGCGTCGCGCCGGTGGTCAGCGAGACGCCGACCGGGCTCCAGTACCATTTCGCCCATCCCGGCGCCGTCGTGGCCCAGACGACGTCCGACTCGTTGGCGTCGTACCAGTACCGCGCCGTGATACGGTTGTGACAGTACATCCAATGGTGTTTGTGCACCACGGGCTTCGGGTTCCCGGTCGTTCCCGACGTGAAGTTGATCGTCATCGGATCCTCGGCGGCGAGCGGAACCTTCTTGACGTCCGAGTTCCCGGACGCAACGAGGTCCTCGAACTGCAGCCACCCCTTCCGCGGCTCGCTCGAGCCGATGAGGATGAACGTCTGGAGCGGGCACTGGCCGCGCACGGAATCGACAATCCCGGCCGTCGAGGCTTCGGCGACGATGACCTTGGCGCCCGCCGCCTGGGAACGGTAGAGGATCTCCTTCTCCTTCAACATCTCGGAGCACGGCACGGCGACCCCGCCGGCCACGAACGTCCCGAGCTGGGCGATGTGTGCCTCTGGAATCCTCGGCAGGATGTGCATCACCGGCTCGTTCTTCTTCACGCCGAGCCGCATGAGGGAGTCCCCGAAGCGGTGCATCCCGTCCACGAGCTCGCCGTAGGTCATCTTTCTTGCGTTCCCTTCGGCGTCTTCCCACAAGATGGCGAGCTTGTTCGGGTTCTTCTTCGCGTGTCCCTCTACGACATCCACGATGTTGTAGTTCGCAGGGACGTTCCAGGCGAACTCTCTGACTTCCTTCTCGTAACTAGCCCTGTCGTACCGCATCGAGATGACCACCTTGTCCGTTCGAGGTTTTGCTTTGACGCGGTGAACCTTATAGCATATTCGCAAACCCTTTCGCAAACAGGAGATTCCGATGAATGCATCCGTCGTGTTGTCCGTTGCGGCCTCCAAACGACTCATCGCGCGCGGTGTCGCCGCGCATCCGAGCGTGCAGCGCGCGATGCGCAGCGGGCGCATCGTCATCGGCCGCGGCACGACGAACGCCTTCGTCGCCGAAGAGCTGTTGGGCGCGCCGATCGACCGCGGCGCCTACGCCGCCGGGTTCATCGACACCCGATGGAACATCAACAAGCGCGTTGGCGAAACGGCGGAGATCATTCTCGAGCGCGGCCGCCCGTTCACCGGAGATCCCGATCAAGCTCTCGCCTCCCTGGGCGCCGGGGACGTCGTGATCAAAGGGGGCAACGCCCTCGACCCGTGGGGCATCGTCGGTGTCCTCTTGGCTTCGAATAGCGGGGGCACCGTCGGACGCTACATCCCCTCGGCCGTGGCCCGAGGCGCCGATATCGTGATCCCGATCAGCCTGTCGAAGTCGATTCACTCGTCGGTCGTCGAGCTGTCTCAAGAGATGGGGTCTGGCCGAGTCGCTCTCCATGCGGGGCTCGCGTGCGGCCTCTTTCCCCTCCACGGCCAGGTTGTGACGGAGATCGAGGCGATGCGGCTCCTGGCGGATGTGGACGCAATCCACGTCGCATCGAACGGCGTGGGCGCCGGCCATGGGAGCGTTTCACTCCTCCTCACTGGGGAGGAGGACGATGTAGGGCGGGCGTTCGCCCTGGCCGAGGAGCTCGCCGGCGAGGCGGACGTGGAACTCGCCGGGAGGATATGAAGGACGCGTTCCGAACCCTGGCCGCCCCGGCCTCGGCGAAGCTCGTGCGGCAACGCTCGCGGTTCATCGCCCTTCTCGAGCCGATCGCAAGCGCCGAGGCCGTTCGCGTCCGGCTGTCGCACATCCGCAGGACGTACCACGACGCGTCGCACTGTTGCTCTGCGTTTCGCCTCGTCGCCGATCCGGCTCCGTCGGGGGTCTCCGACGACGACGGAGAACCCGCCGGGTCAGCGGGGATCCCAATCCTTCTCCAGCTCGAAGGCGCACGCCTAGAGAACGTCCTCGGGGTCGTCGTTCGCTACTTCGGAGGCGTGAAACTGGGCGTCGGCGGGCTCGCCCGAGCCTATTCCGATGCCATCGCAGCGGCCCTCGCAGGCGCCTCGATCGTCGAGCGCACTGTCACGATCGAGCTTGTCGTCCGGTTTCCCCTCGAGGTGAACGCCGGAGTGATGAGCGCCATTCACCATCACGAAGCGAAGATCCTCGACATCCGCTACGATACCGAGGGTCAGGCCGTCGTCGCCCTGGCCCCGAGCCGCGCGGAAGCGTTTCGGCGCTCGGTCACGGAGGGGACGGGAGCACAGGCCCGCATGGAGGTGAGGTCGTGATCGACTCGGTCAGCGGGGACGTTGCCCGCAAGGGAACTGACTTCGTCGTCGTCGACGTGGGGGGAGTCGCCTACCAGGCCTCCTGCTCGGCGGACACGGTGCGGGGTTGCGAGGTCGGACACCCCGCGTTCCTTTACATCCACCTCGTGTTGCGCGAAGACACAATCCACTTGTTTGGGTTCTCGACGCTCCGTGAGCGGGAGCTGTTCCGCCTTCTCCTGACAGTCGGGCAGGTCGGGCCGAAGCTCGCCATCCAGATCCTGTCGACGCTCCCTCCTCAAGAGCTCGTGACGGCGATCGCAGGACGCGACATCGAGCGCCTGACGACCGTCAAGGGAGTCGGCCGGAAGACGGCGGAGCGGATCCTCGTCGACCTGCGGGACAAGATCGCAGGACCCGGAGACGAAGGCATCGACGCATTCCTTCTCAGCTCCGACGAGGAGACCGCGCTGCGGGCTCTGACCTCCCGGTCCCTTGGGTTCTCGGCGCGGGAAGCGCGAGAGGCGTTGGGGCGGCTGCGTACGGAGCGGCTGCCGGCCGAGACTCTCGTTCGGCGGGCGCTCGAGATCCTAGGAACACGGGGATGAGGGTTCTCGGCATCGACTACGGCCGCAAGCGCATCGGGCTGGCCCGCAGCGACGAGGGCGGCGTCCTCGCAAGTCCCCTTCCGGTCTACACGCGAAGCGGACGCGCCGCGGACGACCTCGATCGGCTCGTCCACCTCATCAGGGAACAGGACGTGGCGAAGATCGTGATCGGATGGCCGCTCCACATGAACGGCACGGAAGGGGAGATGGCCGGTGAGGTTCGCGCGTTGGCCCAGGAGCTGTGCGCTCGGACGGGACTGTCCGTGGAGTTGTTCGATGAACGGTGGACGTCGACTCAGGCCGAAGACGCCCTGATCGCCGGCAACGTGTCGCGCCACCGCAGACGAAATCTGCGTGACGGTTTGGCCGCGACGCTCATCCTGCAGGGATTCCTCGACAAAGAGCGAGCGGCCGAGTAGCCGTCAGCTTCTTCGCTTCTCTTCCCGCTCCAGGTACTCGATGATCGCTTCAACAACCAGGTAGTTGACCGAACGGTCCTTCATCTCAGCCAGCTTCATCAGCCGCTCGACGGGACGTTGCTCCATCTTGTTCTTGGGTACGTAGATCGAGATCTTGTCTAGTAGTTGCTTGGGCACGGAGACTCCCCCCTCTTTCGGCAATTTCCAGGTGGTATTGTAACAGCATTAGCTAGGAATGGCAACCCTCCGACCCAGCAGGTCTCGATTGCCGATAGCCGGGCGCCGACGTCTGGAGGTAGGCTTCCACGAAGGGCACGAGGTTTCCATCGAGAACGTCGTCGACGTTACCCGTTTCTAGCAGGGTCCGATGATCCTTGGCCAGGCGGTAGGGGTGGAGAACGTAGGATCGAATCTGACTTCCCCATTCGTTCTCCTTTCGCTCTCCCTGAAGCTCGTCCAACCTCTCGGCCCGCTCCTTGGCGAGTCTCTCGACCAAGTGAGCGGTCAGGATGCGCATGGCCGTCTCCTTGTTTTGATGCTGGCTGCGCTCGTTTTGGCAACATGCAACGATTCCCGTGGGGAGGTGAGTGATTCGGACAGCGGAGTCGGTGACGTTCACGTGCTGTCCGCCCGCTCCCGACGAACGGTACGTGTCGATCCGGAGGTCTTTCGGGTCGATCTCCAGTGCCACCTCCGCAATCTCCGGAACGACGGACACTGCAGCGAACGAGGTGTGGCGCCGGTGCGCCGCGTCGTACGGAGAGAGCCGGACTAAGCGATGAACACCCGCTTCTCCTTTCAGGTTGCCGTACGCGTACTTCCCCTTCACTTCCAGGGTGGCGCTGCGGATTCCGGCGGTGTCTCCCGCGCTCACTTCGAGCAGCGCCGCGGAGAAGCCCATTCGCTCGCAGAAGCGGCCATACATCCGCAGGAGCATCTCGGCCCAGTCCTGAGAGTCCGTCCCCCCCGCGCCCGCGTTGATCGACATGTAGCAGTCCGACGCGTCGTGCTCCCCCGAGAACATGAGCTCAATTCTGAACCGCCGCAGCGCCCCGTCAAGCGCCGCAGCACGCCGCCCAAGCGAGCCAAGCTCGGCCTCATCCCCAGCCTCGACGGCCATGCCGTAGAGGACTTCGATCTCGCCCAGCTCCTGCTCCGCCGTACGAAGCCGCGCGAGCAGTCCCCGTTGACGCTCGAGAGTGCGAGCCGCTTCCGCCGAGACCTCGCGGTGCTCCCAGAAGCCGGGTACGGACATCCTCGCTTCCAGCGAGCCAATCTCCCGCTCGAGTGCGGGGCGGTCAAAGGTGCTCACCGATCTTCGAGAGATCGTGTCGTAGATTGGCGATGGTCTCCTGATCCATGATCCTCCCGGACGGAAGTCAGACTGGAACGGAGCGTTTATAAGCCTGATTGCGAACTTCCTCAAGGTCCGCCGTCACCCCGCCCACGGAACGAGCCTCGACGAGCTCGGAGCAGGTCGAGCTCTTGTCGCAGAACCTGGATCGTGGAAGATGGATGCGTCAGACATCGCGGAGTCGAGGCTCAAGTCGACAAGGAGGATGGATCCGTGGAGAAGACAACCCGAACCGAGGAACTCAAGATCACGGGTGAAGAACTGGTGGCCACGGTCAAGGAGCTCGTCCGTCAGGGCAACATCCGACGGATCACGGTCAAGAACCGCGAAGGGAAGACGCTGGTCGAGATCCCCCTCACGCTCGGAGTCGTCGGGACGTTGCTGATTCCCACGCTCGCGGCGCTCGGCGCCGTGGCAGCCCTGGTCGCCGAGTGTAGCATCGTGGTCGAGCGGATCGAAGACTGAGCGGCTCCCGCGAAGGAGGATTCGTGCCCCAGTACCTCTATCGGATTCGCCCGGCACGCTCGGAGTTCTACGACGCTCCGACTCCGGAGGAGAGCCGCGCCGTCGACCTGCACTTCCTCTACCTGAAGCGGGCAGCAGAGGAGGGAACGGTCATCCTGGCCGGACGGACGCTGAACGAGGACGAGGCGGGATTCGGGATCGTCATCTTCACCGTGGCCTCCGAGCAGGAGGCGCGACGGTTCGCCGATGAAGACCCGGCCGTGCAGGTCGGCGTCTTTCGAATGGATCTCTTTCCCTTTCGCGTCGCTCTCGCGCCACCGCGCTCCTAGCCGCCGACGTTGTCGATCACGAACCGGATCTGATCGTAGCTCGCTCCGGGAGCGGCGTCGTACGTCGTCAGGGTCACGATGACCGTCTCGCCTTCGGGACGATCGGTCCACGGGGCATGGTAGATCGGCTCTAGCGTGTCTGCGCCCTCGAACCACCCTTTCGTGGCCGACCAGACGTAGCAGACGGATGAACACGCCGGATTCGCGATCCTGGCTCCCAGACGCACGCTCGTTCCCTCCGCGACGTGGCGCTCAAACTGCCGTATGATCATCGGCCTCGGGCGATCGCCCACGGCAAGCGGCACCGACGGCTCCGGCCACGCGGAGTCCCACGCCGGCCCACACCCCTGGCTACAACGGCAAGCGACCGGGACCTGGTTGCAGGTAGGCGCAGCGGGGGCCTGCGACACGCAGGGGCTGCTGCACGGGACGTCTGGTTTCGGGCAGTGGTCGACGGGAGCCTGGGTGGTGCAGCACCGGACGACGGCGGGAGGCGAGCCGCAGGTCGTTCGAGGGGACGGACAGGCCAACAGGTCGCGGACGTGGAGTGTCATCCGATCGCTCACGGAGACACCGTCTCGGCCCGACACCGTGAGCGTTAGGGTCACGCAGTCTTCGCAGTCGCACGCCGACGGAGCCGTGTAGGAGGCGTTGAGCGCGTGGGGATCGCTGAAGAAGCCGAGGCTCGGCTCCGCCGTCCACTGGACGGTCACCGGCCCGCCGGCCGAGTCGTAGCCGACTCCGGCGAGCCGCACGATCTCCCGCTCACCGACCGTCACGTCGGTTCCCGCGTCGACCACCAAGGACGAACGCCCCGCACCCGCATAGCTTTGTGCGGTCGACTCACTCGCCGTCCCCTGGGTGGCCGACGGCTGGGGCTCGACCGCCGGCGTGGGCGCCGGGGCGAGAAAGAGGACGGCCAGGGCGATGCCCACCGCCACGAGAACGAGAAGCAGCGTGCTGCTATTCATTGGATCGCACCTCCCGCCGTTTCGCTTGGAGGCCGTGAGGTCGACCTTCATCTCGACGGTACCCCAGCCTCGAAGCGCGTCCAGCCTATCGTTTCGTGCACGGCGAAGTCAAACCGCTCGTTCCCAAGCGCGGTTCACGTCCGGCATTCGCGTCCGACGACGCCGAGCGGCCCTCGAATCTTCGGAGCGGCGTTGCGCAGCCTCGGCTCAGCCACTAGAGTGACGGCGAGGTGGTCCATGACCATGGCCGGCCGTCTGTACGTCGTCGCTCTCCCAATCGGCAACCTGGCGGATATCACCCTGCGAGCCCTCGAGACGCTGAGGTCCGTCGACTTCATCGTCGCCGAAGACACGCGCATGACGCGCAGGATTCTCGATCGCTACGAGATCCGAACGCCGTTTCACTCAAGCTTCTACCAGGGGGTGGAAGACGAGCGGGCGGAGGAGCTCGTGAGCCTCCTTCGGGAGGGGAAGAACCTGGCGCTCGTCAGCGACGCCGGAACTCCCCTGGTCAGCGACCCGGGATTCCCCCTTGTTCGCGCCGCCGTTCTAGCTGGGGTCGCTGTGGAACCGGTTCCCGGGGCCACCGCGGCCGTCGCAGGGCTTGTCGCATCGGGATTGCCGGCGGATCGATTCTGCTTCGATGGGGCGCTTCCTCGGAAGAGGAGTCATCGCGCCGAGTTCTTCTCGGGGCTCGTCCACGAAACCCGGACGACCGTGGTGTACGAGTCCCCACATCGTCTCTTCGAGACCCTCGAGATCCTCGCGGACTCGCTCCCCCAACGACGCATTGTGCTCGCGCGGGAGCTGACGAAGCTTCACGAGGAGTTCCTCCGGGGAACCGCGGCCGAGGTTCTGAATGTCTTGCGAGCGCGCGGCGAGGTTCGAGGGGAATGCGTCCTCATCATTGGCGGGGGCGCGCCGCGCGATGCGGACATGGACGAGGAAGCGGCGCAATCCGTCCTGTCCGCGCTCGAGGCCGAAGGCCTGTCGAAGGCCGCGATGCAGAGGATCCTCCAAGTCGTTGGAGGTCTCCCGCGGAACCGCGCCTACACCCTCGTCCACCGCTCCTCGGACTAGGTGTGCTTGTCGGCCACCGCGGAGGCGGCGTAGGCGTGCGGCTTGATTCGCACGGCAAACCCGTTCCCGATGATCATCCCGACGACCTCGTCGATCATCTCTTTCGTACGGCCGTTCTCGCCGATGTCGACGTGGATCTCGAGGTTGTAGTGGAGGAGGGAGACCGCCGGCAGCCGACCGATCAGTCGCTGTGCCAGCTCAAACGACAGCCATGCCTCCCGCCAGATTCGCTGGCGGAGGGATGACATGGCGCGCTCGCGTCGGCGCGTCCAGAAGTACCGTCCTCCCTTTCCCACTCGGTGGAGGACGATCGCGCTCACGAAGTCGAGCCGGTCGACCGTGGTGGAGGAGTCGGTGCCGATCAGGATCTCGAACCGATCCTTCGGGTTCGAGCTCATCTCCGCCACGAGCTCGTCTACGACCTCGTCAAACGTCATCTCCCCACGGTGGGGGTTATAGAACGTGGACATATTCCATGCTAACCCGGCGATCGGCCTGGGTTCAAGCCGTCGGCAGCCGGAATGTGAACCGAGCCCCGCCCGTACGGTTGTTCTCCGCCCAGATCCGCCCACCGTGTGCCTCGACCCATTGGCGGGCAATGGCCAAGCCGAGGCCGCTCCCGCCCGATCGGTTGCGAGCCGGATCCCCGCGGTAGAACCGCTCGAACACGCGCGGCAGGTCCTCCGGCGAGATCCCGGGCCCGGAGTCGGAGACGTGGACTTCGACTTCGCCTTCGGCACCGTGAATGGAGATCTCGATTCGCCCGCTCGTCGGGGTGTAGCGAAGCGCATTGCTCAGGAGGTTCGCGATCACCTGCCGAATTCGTTTCGGATCGACAGGAATCGGGCCAAGTTCCTCCTCCGCGATGACTTCGACATTCGGCGCTTCGTCCATCGACGGGACCGCGGCCTCGACGACCTGCCGCACGAGTTGCCCGATATCCGTCTGCTCCTTCAACAGCCGAAGCTCGCCCGCTTCGGCCAACGCAAGGTCGCGGAGGTCGTCGATCAAACGGCCGAGATGTAGCGTCTCCTCGTAGATCGGAGCGATCGTCTGAGCGGTGGGCTCGTAGATCCCGTCCAGGATGGCCTCCAGCGTCCCCTGGATGATCGTGACGGGGGTGCGGAGCTCGTGGGCGATGTCCGCGGTCATGGTCTCGCGCAGCTTCTCCGAACGGCGGAGGTTGTCGACCATGCGGTCGAACGACTCGCCCAGCCCGCGAAACTCGTCCCGCGTTCGAAGTCGGACCTTGTCCGGCAGGACCCCTCGCGCAACCTGTTCCGTCACCGCGCCCAGCGTGCGGAGCGGAGACAGAATCTGCGCAATCAAGAAGAGGGCCAGGACGAGCGCCAGCAACGTGGCGATCCCTCCGCCCAGAAGCGCGGAGCGTCGGGCCGACGCCAAGATGGCGGCCTCGTCGGGGTCGACGAAGTCCAGGATGAGCAGGGTGCCCACTTGCACGCCGTTCACATAGATCGGTCCGCGGTCAATCTCCGCCTGCGTGAGCCTCCTCCCAATGTCCGGCTTCGTGCTGAGGAACACCTTGCCTTCCTCATTCGCGAGGGACAGGGGAATGTTGTAGATGGCAACGATGTTTTCGACGACCTTCCCGTCCTCGTCCCGTCGGGTCTCCACCACGCGGTAGAAGAGGCGGTCCACACCTCGCCAGGATCCGTTCTGCTCGTAGTACACCGAGAGCTGCCTGCTGAACAGCGTGAAGATCTCCTTCCTCTGCTGCTCGCGATATCGGTCGAACCGTTGTGTCACGGAGCGCTCCGTGAGGAAGTAGACGAGGGCGACGGAGAAGACGATTGTGATGAAGAAGGCGAGTCCGAGCTTGAAGGCGAGAGGGAAGCGGCGCTTCATGTCAGGGCTGCCGGGCAAAACGATACCCGACGCCGTGGACGGTCTGGATGTACTGCGGGTTCTTCGGGTCCTGCTCGGTCTTCCGCCGCAGGTTCTTCACGTGCGTGTCCACCGTGCGCGCGAACGAGTCGTACGTGTAACCTTGAACCTCGCGCAGCAGCTGGAGCCTCGTAAAGACCTGCCCCGGATGGTGGGCGAGGTACGTCAGGAGGTCGAACTCGGTCGGAGTCAGGTCAACCATCTCGCCCTTCACGCGCAGCTCCCGCGTCTTCAGGTCGATCGCCAGATCGCCGGCGAGAATGCGCTCCGCTTCCATCCCCTCACCCTCATAGCGGCGGAGGACGGCGCGGACCCGGGCCACAAGCTCCCGCGGGCTGAACGGCTTGACGACGTAGTCGTCCGCCCCAAGCTCAAGGCCCACGACGCGATCGGCTTCGGACGCCTTGGCGGTCAGCATGATGATCGGCACGGACGACTTGGCGCGGATCGCACGCGTCACTTCGATCCCGCTCATCTTGGGAAGCATGAGGTCGAGGATGATCAGGTCGGGGCCCTTCTCCTCGAACGCCTGGAGCGCCGAAGTCCCGTCGAACGCCGTATACGTCTTGAAGCCTTCCCGATCAAGGTAGGCCTTGACGGTTCTCACAATCATCTCTTCGTCGTCCACAATCAGGATGCGCTTCATGCTCAATTCCATTATACCCTTCGTTCCCCCGGGCCGAATAGCTCCCGCCCGCAACGCGACCAACGCACAGGCGGATACGGCGCAAGTATGATTCTCGGACCATTCTGTGGAGCCGTTCGGGCCACGCTGTGGGGAAGTTGTGAGTGCGACGGACTCGGATTGCCTTCCCGCGAGCGGACGACTACCATTCCCGACAACGTGGTCAAGTCCAGGTCTGGTGAGGGGGAATGAAGCGGCTACTTGTTGTCTCCACAGAAGAGCACTCCGGGAAGAGCCTTCTCTCCCTCGGGCTCGGGCGGGCTCTTCAGGACCGCGGCACAACGATCGCCTACATGAAGCCGATCAGCCACGAGGTGTCTTATGCGACGGGCGCCCCGATCGACGAAGATGTCGACACGCTGCGCTCGCTTCTCTCGCTCGAAGACGACGTGCACGACATGGCTCCAGTGCCCCTTGAGGGACCGTTCCTTCACGAGGCCATCGAGTCAGGAGACCGGGGATTCCGCCAGCGCATCATCGACGCGTTCGCGCGTCTGACGCATGCACGGGACGTCGCCATCATCGAGGGCCGAAGTTACCTAGGGCTCGGAGTGAGCGCCGGGTTGAGCGATCTCGACCTGGCCGACTTGCTGGAGGCGGACGTTCTTCTCCTCACGCAGTACGACGGCGAAGAGGCCGTCGACCGGATCCTCTGCGCCCTGCGGCTGTTCGAAGGCGGTCCGAACATCCTCGGCGTCATCCTCAAAGACGTTCCTCTCGACCGCTCCTACACGCGAATCGAGGAGGTCTTCGTCTCCTTCCTTGCCGACCGGGGTGCCGAGGTTCTCGGGATCATTCCGTACGATCCGAACCTACGATCCGTGAACACGGACGAAATCGCGAAGCGACTCGGCGGCCGTGCTCTCACACGCCCGGACCTCAACCGCCAGGTGCGTCACTTCGTCGTCGGCGCGATGGGAACCGAAGCCTCGCTCCGCAGCTTCCGTCGAACCCCGGAGTTCGCGGTGATCACCGGCGGCGACCGAGAGGACATCCACCTTGCGGCCCTACAGGTTCCCGAGTTGCGGTGCCTCGTGCTGACCGGCAACCATCGCCCGGCCCGCGAGGTCTTGGATCAAGCGGAGAGTTCCGGCGTGCCGGTCATCCTTGCCGGCCAGAACGCGATGGTCACTGCGTCCTTGTGCTCGAGCATGCTCAACCGGTTCTGGATCCGTCCCGGAGCGACCCTCGACTACGCCGTCGACCACGTTCGGTCCAACATTGACGTCGAGCGCATTGTGCAGAAGGCCGCAGATCCCTAGGCGGCGTCGACCCGGGTCTCGTAGGTGATCTTCGCCACCCCAGCGAGCGTGTTGGCAATGGGGCAATACTTCGCGAGGGAAAGGTCGATCGCCTTCTTGAGGTTCTCTGCAGGCACGGGGCCCGTGACGACGTACACGAGCCGCAGTTTCCGAATGACTTTGGGGTGCTCCGTCGCGCGTTCGTCCTCAATCTCGACACGGAGAGCCTTGGGCTCCGTGTTCATCTTGCGCAGGATCGACACGACGTCCATCCCCGTGCACCCGCCCAGCGCACAGAGGAGCGTCTCGACCGGACGCGCGGCGCTGTTCGCGCCGAGCGGCTCCGCGGCGTCCATCTCCACCTCGTGGCCGCTTGCTCCCTTTCCCACAAACCGCATTCCGCCCGCCCAGTCAACTCGTGTCACGGATCCTCCACTATTAGAATATTTAGATACTTGACAACCCACCTCTCGACGAGTAGGATGCTAGATCGAGGAGGGCAAAGGAGCAACAATGTCGGAGCGCACGGCGCGGAGTCGGTGGGCAGAAGCCTTCGCCGCTCTCGGAAGCGAGCCTCGCCTCCAGATCGTCGAGCGGTTGATGCAGGGTCCCATCCATTGCCAGGAGGTTCTCGGCGGCCTGAAACTGAGCCAGCCGGCCGTGTCGTACCACCTGGGAAAGCTTGAACGGGCGGGGGTCCTGCGCAAGGAGAGGAACGGGACTCGGAACTGCTACCGGATCGAAAACCGCTTGGAGCACGTCCTGAAGTCGTGCATGAAGGAGGATGGATCGTGGACCACACTGTGATCGTCTACTCAACCCCGACGTGCTCGTGGTGCATGGCGGTGAAGCAGCACCTGCGCTCCCACGCCGTGTCGTTTGAGGAAGTCGACGTCTCCTCGGACATGCAGAAGGCCAAGGCAATGGTCGAGAAGAGCGGTCAGTACGGCGTTCCCGTGGTAGACATCGACGGCGAGATCGTCGTGGGTTTCGACCGGCCTCGCATCGAGGCCCTCCTCGGGATCGAGTAGTCGGGCCGCCAGCGGATCCGCGGCGTCCGTCTCAGGACGTGAAGAGCGGCAGCGGATCGCGGGCGGCCGCGGGCCTTCCCTTCGTGCCGGCCGCGCGCCCGAAGGGCGGCGTCACACTCGGCACGTACGTCACGGAGACAAACCCTTCCTCGCGGTCGACGGGCTCGTACTGCGCGACCAGATCGGCGTACGCCTTCCGCGGAAAGGCTCGAAGGCGCACGTACGGTTTCTCGATCGCAAGCCGCTTCGTGTTTCGCTCCATCCGGTCGTAGAGCGCGTCCGGAGACGTCATCGGAAGTACGTGCGCGTGTGGTTCCCGGCCGGAGAGCTGAGCGAGCTCGACGAGCGACAGCCGATCCGCCCGAGTGAGGTTTGGTTCATCCACACAGACACTCTCGGCCGAGGAATCCACCGCCTCGACGAGCGCGCACTGGAAGATTCGATCCACGGTGCTCTCGAACGCAGGGTCGTACGTAGAACGGAACATCCATTCCCGAATGGCCCCTCGGGAGACAATCACCCATTCTGGATGCTCACGCTGGAACGCCGTCTTCCCTGACCCGGGCAGCCCGACGAGGACGACCAACTGTCTCATTCGCTTCTTCCCCCCACCCGTGAAACTCCCCGCCAGTATGGGGCATCCCGAGGGGACAGACAAGTGACGGACTGGAGGAAGGCGCAGCTCCCTAGAACGGGAACGAGTGCGAGACCACGATGCGGTCGAACCCGGTCTTCGAAACCGCCAGCGAGAAGGTGAGGTCGCCCAACTCCGCGGTCGGCTGGCCGATACAGCAGGCAAGATCGAAGCGAAGCGTAACTTGAGCCGATGGAATGTCGAATTCCATCCCCCCCTCGTACTGGTCGATGATCTCGAACGTCGGGGTCACGTTGATCGACCACGCCTCGAAGGCGCGCGTCCAGTTGAAGCTCAAGGCCAAGAGCGTGTCGGAGTCGAAGGACGCCGTCGACAGGAGTTGCCCGTCGAGGAACGGCCGACGCATCGAGATGCTGCCCTGCACGAACGCGTCCTCGTACGCGAACGTCGCGTTGAGAGCGATGTCCCCGACGATTCCGCCGATGCTGAGGGAAGAGCTCTCGTAGGAGAAGAGGTCCGAGAACCGAGCGTTCGCGCGAAGGGTGAAGCCATCCAAGAGCGGAATCGGCAGCTGCCCGCTCCACGAGACGGTCTCCGAGTCCAGCCCGGTCTGCCCGAACAGGACGTCCAAGGCCGCCCGCCCCCCGCACAGCTCAAGGTCCGACACGGAGAGCCGCAGGCCGTCGTAGGACGGAATGCAGCTCGCTTCCTCGACTTGCCCGTAGGGGGTGGCCCCGAGTCCGAGGATGACAGAGATCCGGGCGAAGCCCTGGATGACCCCGGCGATTCGAATCGTCATCCCTGCGCCGATGGCGGACACTGTCTGCGTCCCAAGCTCAGTAACCAAGAAAGTCACCGCGTACGCGATCCCCTCGGACCGACCGGACACGGACAGGTCAGCGCGGCTGAACCTGTCGCCCGTGAACGAGCCGCTGCCCTGAAGCGATAGGTCGCCGAACGGAGCGCTGACTCGGACGCTCTCAGCAAGGAGCCCTTCATTTCCGAAACTGGTTCGACTCGAAATCGAGAATCGATCGTAGCGGTACGTAACCGCCAGCGACTCGCTCAGCGCGAGCGTCGCGATATCCATGTCCGACATGGACAAGGAGAACGTGTTGGCCCCGGACAGAGAGACCTGCGCGGCGGACGCGCCGAGGGGAACGAAGACCAGGAAGAGTCCGAGGACGACTCCCAGCCCGAGGCCTTCCTTATTCCAGCGCAATCTCCCCTTGCCCATACACGGACAAGAGTACGGATGGAGCGGCCTCGGCCGGTCCCACCCGCTCCGTCGCCGATCCGTTCTTGTCCGTTCGTCGAAGGACATCGGGCACTCGGAGCGAGACCCTCCTCAAGAGAACGCTCACGATGCCTTTCGAAGTGCCCTAGGGACGCCGCGACCTCTCAGGGATCAGTCGACGTAGTCCTCGATGTCGTCCAGCTGGCGCTGCATGGCGTCGAGCATGTACTTGATGTCGTCGAGCGTCCAGCGTTGCACGTCGAAGAAGCCGTACTGGGAGTCCGTCATCTTGACAGACACCTGATGAACCAAGTCGACCTCGGCGTCAAGATCTGCGATCGTGTCCTCCATTGTCGCGATACGTGCCTCAAGCAGGTCGAGCCGGTTCTTCCCATCCTGCGTCACGAGAAGGTCATAGACCTGCTGCAACGTGACCGGCGACGGAGAGGACGCTTGCCCGGCGAAGAGCGCAAAACACACCCCCACGATCGCTACGGCTCCCAGGATCCCCGCCAGTCGATACCATCGCCTCTTCATCGGTTCCTCCTTCTTCCTATTCAGTCCGATTCTACCTCGTCGCGCGCCTCCTGCCCGCCCCAGCAGTGTACGCCGAGGGCGCACGAGCGGGAACTGCTCACGGGCGGCGCAGTCGCTCCACCGCGCCCCACGCGTCGACAAGTCCGTTCCCGAAGAGCGCGTCCCGTCCTCGCTGTCCGAGATCCTCGCACGAACTCTCGAGGACAGCGATCGCTTTGTCGGCGGAGAGCTCGGGGGCAAGCGAGAGAATCAGCGCCAGGATCCCGGACACATGCGGAGCGGCAAACGAGGTCCCGGACTCGGTTGCCGGCCTTCCGCCCGCAGTGAACGCCGTGATCTCGTCCCCGGGAGCGCAGACGGCGACCTCAGGCCCGCGGTTGCTGAATGCCGCGAGAAGGTCGCCGCGATCCGTCGCCGACACAGCAAGGACACTGCCGTACTTGCCGGGGTACATCACCTGGTTCTCGCCGAGGTTTCCGGAGATCCCGACAATGATGACCCCGCGCGCCCGGGCGCTCGAAAGGGCTTGCTCGAAGTAGTCCGGCGGGCGGGCGTTCGAAAAGATGCTCAGGTTGATGATCCGAGCGCCGTTGTTCACAGCGTACTCGATCGCTCGCACGAAGGTCCTCCAATCCGACGACCCAAAACGATTCGAAGAATCAAGGAAGCGGACGTCCATGATCGACACGCCGGGGGCGACGCCGACAATGGGGTACTCGCCGGGACGCGCGGCAATGATTGACGCCACAAACGTTCCGTGCCCGTGAAGGGGCGTCCCCGTGAGCGAACTCGCATCGTTGTCGCGAAAATCCCATCCGTGCACGTCGTCGACGTAGCCGTTGTAATCGTCATCGACGCCGTTGCCGGGCACTTCATCGGGATTCGTCCAGAGGCTCGCGGCGACCTGAGGGATGCGGGCGTCGACGCCGGAGTCGATTACGGCGACGATCACGGCGGGATTGCCGTGCGAGACAGTCCAGGCCTTCGGTCCCCCGATCCGGACGAGGCCCCAGTTGCTCGGCTGCTGGTACACCGTGTAGAGGCCCGGACTCGGGGAGGGCGACGGAGCCAGCGGGAGGGCGACGGGGAGGATCTGGAACGGCAGCGTCCCCGACGTCAGGGTCCCGCCCACCTCGAGCGCGATTTCCAGAAGGTACGCTCCGGCGATCTGGTACTCCCACCGGCTGCTCGCCTCGACGACAACCAGCGCTCCCGCGTCCGCGGAGAACGGACCGACCGGGACCTGATCGATCCCCTGCCCGGCGTGCCCCATGTCCCGCAGGGTCGCCGTTCCCCGCACGTTCTCCTGTGGGAGCGCCGTGGGATTCGAGAACTGGAACGACACGGTGAAGGGGACGAGGTTCACGATCTCGATCTTCTGGATCTGCGCTTCACCGGCGGCCGTCCCGAGAGAGAGAATGGCGAGGACGACGACGATACGCAGGACGCGCGGCTTCCTCATCCAGCCCGATCCTCGTCTGCTTCCGCAAACCAGCGGAGAGCCTGATCGAGCGACACCTCCTCCGTCTCTCCCCACCCGCCCGACCGAATCCGCAGGGTCACGGGGAAGGAGAAGAGCGAGGTCACGTCGGAGGCAAAACGCCGCAGCCGTTCTGCCGCCACCGCCGCCCCGTCCGTCGGCGTCTCTGGAAGGATGGCCGCCAAACGATACGAGTCGATTCGGAACACCGTGTCGACCCTCCGCAAGCCCGAGACGAAGAAGGTCGACGCTCGCACCAGCGCGCGCGTTTGGTCTTCCGGCGCCTGGCCTGGCAGGCCTTCGACCTCCAGCACGAGGACCGACGTCGGGTGCTTGTATCGTCGCCCCTTGCTGAGCTCGATCTCGAGTTGCTCGCGGAAGTGATCGGCGTTGTACAGTCCCGTGACGTCGTCGAGGACGACGAGCTTCTTCAATTCCTGTTCGTGGGAGTGGATGACCTTCGTCATCAGGTTGAACCGATCGACCAACTGCGCGACCTCGTCGCGAACGGGCGTCCCGGGAGTCCTGGGCGGCAGCTTGACCTCCACTTCGTAGTCGCGCATGGCGACCGCGGCCGTCGCCTGGGCCAGTCGGCCGATCGGCCGAGTCACGATGGCGCGCAGCACAAAGAAGAGGCTTCCCCCCAAGAGAAGAAAGCCGACCACGGATCCCAGGGCGAACTGCCACGAGAGGCGGCGGTCGTAGGCGGCCATCTCGTCGGTCGACATGTCCACGATGACGACGCCGACGAGGTCGGCCCCGGAGAGGATCGGCTGGTAGGCGCGCCACGCACGGGTTCCCCGAGCGCGCTCCACGGTCGCTTCATTCCCTTGCATCTGTTCATACCGCGCCCTGACCGTGTCCGAGGCGAGCTCTCCAACCTTCGTGGGGTCGGTGCTCGCGACCGTCAGGAACCCGCGCGCCGTCGCTCCGATGACCGTGATCTCGATGATGGATTCGTAGCGCGCAAGGAGTTGGTCGATGTCCGCACTGAGTTCGTTGGAGTAGTAGAGGACGTAGTCCTTCTCCTGGATCGACTTCGAGATGAGGCTCGCCACGCTCCGGGCCCGCTGCTCGTAGATCGACCCGATCGACGCGTGGAGCGATACGAACGCAAACCAAGAGAGGGCGCCCACGACGGCGCACGCGATCAGGAGGACGGGAACGATCAACTTCCACTGCAGGGACGTTCCGTACCGAATCGCGGACCGCATTCGCGCCGGCCGACCGGTGTCCGATCGGTCGTCCTTCCGGGTCTTCGACTCGATGTTCGTACTCATGACAGCTCCTCTTCCTCGATGCCTACTGGATCAGTCCCTCGTTCCCCAGGAACTCCATGACCACGTCGAGCGGCTCTCGGTGGAGCAGGCGGACGCGGCTGGCCATGCTGCGTAGGTTCCGTTCGGTCAGGTGGGCCGACAACTTCGCGAAGACCTGCTCAACTTCGGGGAACCGCCGAACGTCCTCTCGACCGACCAGGACGCCGATGGGTCTTCCCGGCAGAGCAAAGGCATCGTCTTCGAGCCGCACAAACCCCGCCACGGTCGCCGTTTCCTCGACGTTCTCGAGCAGGGCCGCGGAGACCGATCCGAACTTGAGCAGGGCCTCCGCCTCCTCGGGCGTCGCGGTTCGACGTAACGAACGGATCGGCACTCCGTAGGCAGAGGTGAACCGAGCCACGGCGTCGTCCGAAATCTCGGCCGGAACGGCGATCGTTCTCCCCTCCGCGTCGCGGGAGCGCGCAAACGCGGAGATCGACGGCTCGCCCAACCCTCGGGCAATCTCCCCCGGGACGATGAGATCCCAGCGCAGGTCCGTCGGCACACTCCAGTACACCGGCGTTCCCGGCGGCGGGGCCGCCCCGACCCACCAGGCGATGTTTACGTCGCGCTCGTCCATCGCCGCCAGCAGCTCCTCCGACGTTCCGAGCCCCGAGAGGTCGACGACGCGGAACCCGGCCTCGGAGAGCACAACCTCGAGAGCCTGCCCGAGGACGAGGTCCACGAGGTCGCGACCCGCGGCGACTACGATCGTCCCCTTCCACGCCGTGTCGGGAAGGTGGATGTTGCCGGACACGAGGGCGTCATGGTTGATCCAGCGATTGCCCCCCGCGTAGAGCAGCTCGGCCGTCTCGTTCTTCACGTCATGCAGGCGGTTCCTCTCGAACAGGTTGTTCTGGACGATCGGCGCCCCTCCGGGTGTCTCCGCGACAAGGGAGATTCCCAGCAACGGGAGAACGGTGTCCTCTTCCGACAGGGCTTCCTGCCATCGCAGGCCGACTTCGTTACCGACCAATCGATTCCCTACCACGCGGACCCCGAACCCGGGTGCGTACAGGCTGACGCCGACGTCACAGTCCGAGACTCGGTTCCCCTGGATCGTGTCGCGCGAGGACGTGGCGGTGAGAATCCCCACCGCCGTCTCGCTCACGGCGTTCTCGATCACGTTGTTCCCTTGACAGTGGTTGGCGAGGACGACGCCGGAGAGCCTGCAACGGTTCATCACGCTCCGCAGAACGGAGTTGTCGATCGCTCCGACGAGGACGACGCCCGACGCGGAATCGTCGATGCGGTTGTCGAGGAGGCGGTTGCGGTGGGCCTCGGCAAGCAGAATCCCCGCTGTGTCCGCTCGGACGATTGTGTTCCCGAGCAGGCGTCCCTCCGAGGATCGCGTGAGGGCAATTCCTGTCTTGCCGTCCGAGATGCGGTTGCGCGCGATCAGGTTCGCGTCGCTCGCATCGATCCGGATCGCTGCGTCGCGGCATCGCGACAGACGGCCGTCGACGAACGCGTTCTCCCTCCCCCCGGCGAATCGAACCCCGTCTCCCGCCGAAGATCCAACGACGTCTCGCTCGAGGCGACTCCTGCGGGCCCCGACGAGAGAGATGCCGGCGTCCTCGACGGCCGTGATGACACAGTCCAGAATGCGATTCTCGTCTGTCTCCTCGAGGACCGCGCCGACGCGCGACGTCCTGATTCGACTTGCCTCGAGCGCGTTGCCTCGCCCCCCAAGCACCTCGTAGCCGACGATCGACGCTCCGGCAACCCTCAACCCGACGAAGACATTGTCCTCCGATTCCCCAACAGAGACCCCCGTCGGCGCGCCGTCGACCGACACGTCGCGGAACTCGTTCGCTCGAGCCTTTCGGAGCCGAATCCCGGTCTCATCGCATCCACGTGAGACGACTCCCCGGAAGAGGTTGCCCGACGAAGCGGAGACGTCGATGCCGATTGGGCTTTCCTCGACGGTCAGCCGCTCGAACGTCCCCTGGCCGCTGCCGGAGAGGAGCACGGCGACCTCTCCGCCGCGAGCCCGAACATCCTTGACGCGGCATCCTGTGCCTTCAACGACCAAGGCCACAGACGCCCCTTGGATGTTGAGACGCCGCACGGCCGTGGCGTCCGCGCGGAGCGTGACGACCGGTTCGTCCGTCCCGACGAGGACCGCTCGTCCCCGCGTCGAGGTCAGAACGAGGCCCGTCGTGTCGAGGACCACCGGTCCGGAGTACGGCCCTCGGCGGGCGTCGAGGACGATCGTCGTTCCCTCGGTCGCCGTGCGGAGGGCCTCCGAAAGGGTGGCGACGTCACGCGGAACGAAGAGACTTCCTTCGGGAAAGCGGTCGCGCGTGACGCTCCAGACGACCAGCACGGCCACTCCGACCGCAGCGATCGCAACGACAGCGATCCAGAACGGCTTCCTCCGGCATTCGTGTTTCATCGTGCCCACTCTAGCACACGGGCTCGCGCACCGTCCAGGACGCGGCTTGGGGCTCTCCGGTCACTCGGAGGCCAGGGCGTCGTCAGACGACCCGGCCAGCCAGAGCGTTGGGCACGAAAGGCTTGCCGCCGCACGTCAACGGACACCCACTCCGCGGCGGCGTACGCCGTGACCCTCCTCCACGCAGTTCCATTCTCCCTCGCTACAGGTGCGGATGGGGTGGAGGGAGCGGATGAAGGGGCGGAGTCGATGAGCCACCGATCGGATGGGCGACCTCAGGCGGAATGGAGGGGTCTCCCTCAGAAAAGCAGGCGCGTGAAGTTCCAGATGACCAGGATGGCAATCCCAACCACGGCGACTGCAGCGATGACGATCCTGAAAGGCTTTCTCCGGCATGCGCGTTTCGCGGACCCACTCTAGCACACGCGCTCGTGCAGCGTCCAAGCTGCGTCGCGGGGCTCTTCAGTCACTCCGGGGAGGCACCGACCGCGCGAAGGATCAGTCGGGCATGATCGTGCAGACGAGGAGGGCTTCTCCGTCCGTCCCGTCGGAGTTCGCCCCGTCCAGAGCTACTCGCACATCGACGCCGACGTCAAACGTGCCGTTGGAGCCGCTCGAGAGGATGATTGGCTGGTCTCCGAGCGTCGTGTACCCCCGCCCGTGTTCCCTCACATCCACCGACGGGAGTCTGCTCCGGGAGGAGTTCGCCCAGCGCACCTGAAGGCGCCAGGGCGTGTTGCTGACCACACGAAAGCGGAATGCATTCTCGTCTTCGATGTAGCCGCGTGAGCGCTCGAGGGTCGATGCAGGTCGGAAGCTGTACGAGACCGCGGTCACATCCTGGGACGACCCGGCCAGCCGAAGCGTTTGGTACGGAAGGATTCGCCACCGCACGTCGACGGACACCGACTTCTCTACGGCGTACGCCGCGACGGCGACAAGGGACAGCGCGAGGATGATCGTCATCCAGGCCCGTCCTCGGCCCATCAGGGAAGAACCTCCCGATAGTTCCACGTCGCAACCCTCCTCCACACTCTTCCATTCTTCCTCGCTACGGGATCTGCAAGACGTGTCGCCGGAGGGCGTCGACGTCGGCCGGCGTGAGGACTCCGTCGTCGTCGAAGTCGAACGCCCGAGCATTGTCCCGGATGGCCGGGAGATCGAGGGAGATTTCGAAGAGAGCCACGTCGATGTCGTCGACGCCTCCATCCCCGTCGATGTCCTCGAACAGCCCGTCTCCGTTTGCATCCTGGGGAGGCCTCGAAGAGGTCCCGAGCGGCACGAGGGCGAGCTCTGGAACGCGAAGAACGACCTGCCCTGCGACGAGGTAGTCGCCCCCGAAATCGATCACGATTCGGACAAGGAACATCCCCGAATCGAGCAGGCTCCACGGCGCCTCCACAACGGCGTCCACGGAGTATCCCGGGAGGATGGAGAACCGGGGTAGGGAGGTCTCGGCCAGCGTGGCGCCGCTCGGAGACTGGATCGAGAGCGTCCCTGGGACCTCGGCGAGCCGCGTCTCCCCGCGGTTTGCGACGCTGAACTCGACCGTGAGCGGCGAAAGCCCGCGCACAGCGACCCGTGTGACGGCCGCGCCCTGCACGGCCGGGAGGGATGTTACGTAGACCTTGACAAGGAACTCCCGCGCCACGCGAATTCCGCTCTCTTCCGGCCCGGCGTCGACCGCGCTCACGGCGACGAGGAGTCCCGCCCAGTGCGTTCCCACCGCCCTCGCAGGGACGGAGACACCGCAAGAGACCTCGACTTCGTCCGCGGGGCGCAGCACGTACGTCAGCGCCGGCAGAGCGAGCCACGGCGCACACGAACGCTCGATGGTTCCAGGACGAAAGAGACGGGTCACCCCGTCGGGGTCCTCGTCCCAGTCGCACGACGAGATGTCGACACGAAGGAACGAGTTCTCGTCGTTCTGGATTGTGAAGCGCACCTCGAGATTGGATCCCGGGCGAGCGACGAGGGAAAACTCCGACACCGAGACGGTGATCCCCGAAGCCGCTGCGGACACGCCAGCCACGACGGCCAACACAAGGCTCCCCCACTCGAGAAGTCTGCGTCCTTTGCTTTCGGCCTCGCGACGAGCGCTCATGGTTCCCTGTGTAGCGTCCGCGGCCCGCGGAAACAAGAGCGCGGGATGCCGGGAGATGGCGGAACCCGCGCCATCACGCGGTCGCCACTCGCAGCCTCTCCAGGACGCCGTCCAGCGGCTCCGGGCGACCGATGTGGAACCCCGCGCGCAATCGACGCCGATCGACCGCAAGACCTCGAGCGTCTCCTCCGTCTCGACGAACTCCGCGATGGTCCGCTTGCCAAGGCCCTTAGCCAGCTGAACCATCGCCACGACCAGGTGCCGATCGACCGGGTCGCGCCCGAGGTTGCGGATGAAGCTCCCGTCGATCTTGAGATAGTCCACATCCAGGTTCTTGAGCTGGTAGAACGAGGAGAACCCCATGCCGAAGTCGTCGAGCGCGAACTCGTACCCTTGCGTCCTGAGGGCGCGGAGGAAGTCCTTGGCCACGTGAATGTTGTAGATCGCCGCCGTCTCCGTGATCTCGAGCACGAGCCGAACGGGTCCGATGACCGACAGCGACGTTCGGCTCGAGATCGCGGACAAGACGGCGGGGTCGGTGAGCGACCGCGGCGAGAGGTTCACGGCGAACGAGACGTCGCTTGGCAACTGCTCGTCGTCCAGCGTGTCCATGACCTTCTCTAGGACCCACCGGTCGATGTCGCCGCTCAGCCCGAACTGCTCGGCAATGTCAAGAAAAGCGCCGGGGGGAATGATCTCTCCGCTACGTCCGAGGAGGCGAAGGAGGATCTCGTAGCGGACGATGCGGTTCTCGGTCAGATCAAGGATCGGTTGTGCGTAGAGGATGAACCCGTCGTTCTCAAGGGCGTCCCGGATCACGCGGAGCCAGTCGACGCGCGACTCGGGGTCGTCGACCTTCTCCTCGTCGGGCGAGTAGAGGCAGAACCGGTTGCGCCCTTGGGCCTTCGCCCGGTACATCGCCATGTCGGCCTTCATGAGGAGCTCGCTCCCGCTCGCTCCGTGATCGGGGAAGAGGACGATCCCGAGGCTTGCCGTCGTTCGGAGCGTTTCCCCGTCGATCACGGCGGTGTGCTTCCGGATCGCATCGAGCAACCGTCCCGCTGCAATCTGGGCCTGTCCACTGTCCACGTTCAGGTAGAGGACGGCGAATTCGTCGCCTCCGAGGCGAGCGAGGACGTCCGAATCCCGAACCGTCGCCCGCATTCGATGGGCGAGGCTCGCCAGGAGATCATCGCCGACCTTGTGGCCCAGCCCGTCGTTGATCTCTTTGAACCCGTCGAGGTCCATCCACAGGACAGCGCCTTGCCGTTCGTAGCGCCGAGCCTCCGCCAGATGTCGTTCGAGGAGATGCCCGAACTCGCGCCGATTGCAGAGCCC
>JAPLGD010000038.1 GCA_026390345.1 Candidatus Bipolaricaulota bacterium
TTCCGAAGAGGAGCGCGATCGTGTTGTAGTCGACCCAGCCGAAGGCCGCCGCCTCGCCGTAGAAGCCGAGCCCCACCCCGGCGACCAACATCGCGGCGGCCCCCACGATGCTCGCGATCGACCGATGGATCTTCTCGGACAGGATCGCGACGAACGTAATCAGGAAGATGGAGGAGGCGACGACGATCGGCACGATCCGCACCGGTTCCATGGCGCAAGGACACTAGCCGATGGCAGACCGACGCGCAATCGCTACCGCGGCCCGGCTCTACTTCGTCTACGCGACGCGGATCGTGGATGCCCGCGCCGCGAGGAGCACGGGCCGAGGCCGAGAGCTACCGTTCCTTCGATTGCGTTTCCCGGGAGACCCCGCTATCATCCGCCGACGCGCCAAGGGCGCTTCCCTCGGGCGCGTTGGCCGGCGTGCAGTAGATGGGGTCTGGAAAGAACATGAGAGAAGGAATTGTGCTTCTCGTGGCGGTGTTTGCCCCCCTGGCGGGGGCGTTCCTACCGGCGCGGTCATCATCCTCTTCTCGTTCGACTACATCGCCCACTACGAAAACCAGAACGAGTACTACACCATGGCCGTCGTCTTCCTCGGCGCCATGATGGGGCTCGTCTTCTCGTCGAACCTTGTGTACCTCTACGTCTTCTGGGAGATCACGGGGATCGCGAGCTGGCGACTGATCGGTTTCTACCGCGGCAAGACGGACGTCCTGAAAGCGGACAAGGCGTTCCTGATGACGGCCCTCGGCGCCCTCGTCATGCTGATCGGAATCCTCGCCATCCATGGGTTGACCGGGACGTTCGACCTCGGAGCCATGAAGGGGACGGCGCTTCCGCTCGGGATCTCGGCTCTTCTCCTCGTAGGCCTCTTGTCGAAGTCGGCCACGCTGCCGTTCCAGACGTGGCTCCCCGACGCGGGCGTCGCCCCGTCGCCGGTGACGGCGCTCCTGCACGCCGCCGTCCTCGTCAAGATCGGCGTGTACGTGTTCGCTCGACTGTTCTTGTCGACGTTCGTCTTCGACGAGGCGTTGCGCACAATCGTCGCCTCGATCGCGGGGGCGAGCGCGCTTGTCAGCGCGGGAGCCGCGCTCGTTGAGACGGACTTCAAGCGGATCGTGGCGTACTCGACGGTGAGCCAGATCGGCTTCATCTTCCTCGGACTCGCGATGGGGAACGCCCTCGGCGCGGCTGGTGCGCTCCTCTACATCCTCATGCACGGGCTCGCGAAGGCCGGCCTCTTCCTATCGGCCGGCATCGTCGAGCAGAACGCCGGTACGAAGGAAATCACAAAGCTCGGCGGGCTGATGCGCTCCATGCCGTGGACGGCGGTTGCTTTCCTCCTCTGCGCGTTCTCGGTCATGGGGATTCCACCGTTCGGCGGCTTCTTCAGCAAGTACATGGTGATCTCGGCGGCGGTCAAGGCAGATGAGATGGTCTTCGGCGCCGTGTTCCTCGCCGGCGCGCTCCTGACGATCCTCTACCTCTTCCGTCTGTTCACCAAGGTCTTTCTGGGTGAGCCGCACGGAGTTCTCGCGCCGGAGAAGTCGCGCCTGATGGTGGCGTGCGTGGTCCTACTCGCCGCGCTTTCCCTCGTGGGCGGACTCGCGGTGGGTTGGCCGTCTGAGCTGGCGCGCGTTGCGATCTCGCAGATGCTGGGGGTGGCGGGATGACGCCGCTCCTGCTCATCCTGGCCATCGCCGTCCCGGCCGCCGCGGGGCTCTTGGTTCTGCTCCTGCCGAGTCGTCGTGCGCCGTGGGCGCCCGCCGCTCTCGCCGCGCTCACGTGCGCCTTCGAGCTCGTGCTCGCCGTCTACATCTTCCCGCACGACTTCGCGTTTACCTGGCCGTGGATGGGGTTCGGCGCGGAGTTTGCGGTCAAACTGTCACGGTTCAGCGCGTTCATCCTGCTCGGGATCGCGACGTTCTCGTTCCTCGTCACGGCGTACTCCGCCGTCTCGATGGCAAAGGCGCCGTCGTCACGCCGGTTCCACGCGTGGGTCCTGTTCACGGTGGCGCTTTCGGCCGGCGCCGTGCTCGCCGACAACCTGATCCTCTTCCTCGTCTTCTGGGAGGGCCTGCTCCTCACGCTCTTCGCGATGATCGCGGCCGAAAAGACGCGCCCGTTCGCGACGGCCGTCAAGGCGTTCGTCATCGTCGGGCTGACCGACCTCGCCCTGATGTTCGGCGTCATGCTGACCGGCCACCTCGCGGGGACGATGTCGATGTCGGCGATCCGCCTCCCCCTCGACGGGCTCGGCGCGGTCGCCTTCCTCCTCCTCATGATCGGAGCCATGGGGAAGGCGGGCGCAATGCCGTTCCACAGCTGGATCCCCGATGCCGCGGTCGACGCGCCGCTGCCGTTCATGGCGCTGTTGCCCGGGAGCTTGGAGAAGCTGCTCGGGATCTACTTCCTCGCGCGCGTCTCGCTCGACTTGTTCATTCTGACGCCCGCGTCGTGGGTGTCGACCGTCCTCATGGGAATCGGCGCCGCGACGATCCTGCTCGCGGTCTTGATGGCCCTCGTCCAGAGGGACTACAAGAAGCTTCTCGCCTACCACGCGATCAGCCAGGTGGGGTACATGATCCTCGGGATCGGGACGGCTCTCCCGGTCGGCATCGTCGGCGGCCTGTTCCACATGGTGAACAATGCGATCTACAAGTCGTCCTTGTTCCTGTCAGCCGGCGCGGTGGAGAAGGAAGCGGGAACGACGGACCTCCGCGAACTCGGCGGGCTCGGACGGAGCATGCCGATCACCACCATCTGCTTCTTGATTGCCGCAGCCTCGATCTCGGGCGTCCCGCCGTTCAACGGCTTCTTCTCGAAGGAGCTTGTCTACGACGGCGCCCTCGAGCGGGGCTGGATCTTCTACGCGATCGCCCTCGCCGGCTCGTTCTTCACAGCGGCGTCGTTCCTGAAGTTGGGCCACGCCGCGTTCTTCGGCAAGCCAGCTAACGCGAAGCGAACCGTGAAGGAAGCTCCGTGGCCGATGCTCCTGCCGATGATCGTCCTCGCCGGGCTATGCATCGTCTTCGGCGTTGCGAACTCGCTCCCGCTGGAGCGCCTGATCCAACCCGTTCTGGGGACGGCGATGAAGGGCGCGCACGGCGGGACGTTCGCCGGCTTCCCGACCAACATGCTGCTCGTCGGCCTGACCGCCGGGGTGCTTGCGCTTGCTGTCGCGAACCACGCGTTCGGCGTGCACCGCACCGGAAGAGGGATCGGCGCCGTCGACCACATCCATCACGCGCCGGGACTCTCGTCGGTCTACAAGCTGCAGGCGACAGGGGCTCTCGATCCGTACCGGATGCTCGGCGGCATCGTAGGCGTGGCGTCTAGGGGGCTCTACGCCCTCGATCGGGCCATTGACTGGGTCTACAGCGGGCTTGCCGCGCAGTCGGCGCTTGCCGTGAGCTGGGTCCTGCGCAAGGCCCACAACGGAAACGTGAACCGGTACGTCCTCTGGGCACTGGCCGGCGCGGTCGCCGTGGTCCTCGCGGTGCTCGCCGTCACGGGAGGCGGACGATGAGCGACCTGCTTCTTCTCGTTCCGTTCGTCGCCGTCGTGCTCCTCTACCTTTTGCCGAAGCGAGCGCGCACAGCGGGCCTGTGGATCGCGTTCGGGATCCTCGCCCTTGAGACCGCGGCCGCATTCATCGACCGGTTCGCAACGATCGACTTCGGTCTCCTTGCGCCGCTCGGGAAGCTTCTCGGCTTCCACCTCGCGACAGACGGGTTGTCCGAGCTTGTGATCCTCTGTACGGGACTCGTCGGCATGGCGGCGCTCCTCGTCGCGCGACGCACACTTGAGGACGAAAACGAGAAATTCCTCTTCGCCAACCTCGTCCTCGTCGCCGTCGTCGGCATCAACGGGATTGCCATGGTGCGCGACCTGTTCTCGCTCTACGTTTTCGTCGAGGTCACGGCGGTCGCAACCTTCATCCTGATCGCCGCGGGACGGGGCGACCACGTCTTTGAGGGGGCGTGGAAGTACATCTTCCTGTCGGTCGTGGCGAGCGTGCTCATGCTGACCTCGCTCGGCTTCTTCCTCCTCTCGACCGGAGGCATCACGCTCGACGCGGCACGGACGGGGCTCGCGGCAAATGCTCCTCTGGCGTGGATTGCGATGGCCCTCTTCCTCTGCGGCCTCTTCGTCAAGGGCGCCATGGTGCCGTTCCACGGCTGGCTGGCGGACGCGTACACGGCGGCGCCGGCGCCGGTGTCGGTGTTCATGGCGGGGATCGTGACGAAGGCCTCGGGGATCTTCGCGCTGATGCGGATTGCCCAGTCGACGCTGGGCGGTGCAACCCCGGGCCGCGAGATCCTCCTCGTCGTCGGCGCGGTGACGATCGTCGTCGGCGCCTTCCTGTCCCTTACGCAGACGAACTTCAAGCGCATGCTCGCGTACTCGAGCATCAGCCAGATGGGCTACATCGTGCTGGCGCTCGGCGGCGACCTGCGTCTCGGGATCCTCGCGGCGGGCCTGCACTTCTTCAACCACGCAATCTCGAAGTCGCAGCTGTTCGCGAACGCCGCTGCGATCGAAAAGCAGCTTGGCACCCTGGACATGGACGAGATGGGCGGGCTCGGCGCCCGCATGCCGGTGACGGCAGGGACGTCGGCCGTGGCCTCGCTCTCGATCGCCGGGCTGCCGCCGCTCGCTGGCTTCTGGAGCAAGCTCTTGATCGTCCTCGCGCTCTGGAACGCGAAGGAGTACGCGTTCGCCGCCGTGGCGATCCTGGCGAGCCTGGTGACGCTCGCCTACTTCCTCTCACTCCAGCGGCGGGTCTTCTTCGGGAAGCCGCTCGAGAAGTGGGCCGGCGCGCGCGAAGCCTCCGTGGGCCTTCTCGTGCCGGCGGTGGCGCTCGCCCTGATCACGATTGCCCTCGGAGTTGGGTTCCCGTTCGCGCTTAAGATCCTCATGGGAGGTGGGGCATGATCTGGTTCACGCTCCTTCTCGTCGTCCTCGTCCTCGCCGCGCTGTGGGCGTCGATGACGACGACCCTCCTGCGCTCGACTCTCGGCCTCGCACTCGCAAGCGCGCTCCTCTCCGTCGTGATGTTCAGCATGGGAGCGACGCTCGCGGCCGTCATGGAACTCTCGGTGTGCGCCGGCCTCATCTCCGTCGTCCTGGTAAGCGTCGCCAGCCTCACACGACCGCGGTCGATCCAGGAAGAGCTCGCGAGTCGCCGTAGCCGGCTCCGCCGAATCTGGCCGCTCCCGCTGGTACTCATCGCCGCGGGCGTTGCACTGTCGTTCGTCCACGCACCGGTCGACATCGTTTTGCACCTGCCGAAGGGCGACGGCGACGTGCGCACGGTCCTGTGGAGCTTGAGGCAGCTCGACCTCTTCGGGCAGATCCTCATCCTCCTCGCGGGCGCGCTCGGGGTGCTCGTGCTGTTCCGGAAGGAGGCCAAAGATGACGATTGAGATTCCCCAGTCGTTCTGGCTTTACTTCACCTTCTTCGTCCTCCTCCTCGTAGACGGGCTGTGGTGCATGCTCGCGACCCGCAACCTCGTGCGGATCCTCATCGGCCTCGAGATCCTCATGAAGTCGGTGACGTTCTTCCTGATCGCGGCAGGGTACCTCTCGGGGCGCATGGCGCTCGCTCAGGCGTTGGTGATCACGGTGATCGTCATCGAGGTCGTCGTCGTCGTGGTTGTCGCGGGGATTATCCTCGGCTTCTACCGGAAGCATGACTCCCTCGACGTCGGGAACACGAGAAGGATGAAGGGATAAGCAATGTCGGGATCGATGCTCCTCCTTGTTCCACCCGTCGTCCTGACCCTTCTCGTCGTCCTTGTCGGGGTGTTCTCATCCGTCTTGAGCCCGCTCGCGACCCGCAGGAAGGGCCCGAAGGGCGCCCTCGACAAACCGTACGCCGGCGGAGAGAACCTCGAGACTCACCGCGTGCAGCCGGACTACAGCCAGTTCTTCCCGTTCGCGTTCTTCTTCACGATCCTCCACGTCGTCACGCTGATCGTCGCGACGTCGCCGACCGGGGCGACCGGCAGCCTCGCTTTCGCGGTCGTCTACGTGCTCGGAGCCCTGTTGGCCCTGTTCATTCTCTTCCGGAGGTAACGTCGGCATGAACGTCGCTCGCAAGATGGTCCGCTGGGGACAGAGGAAGTCGCCGTGGATCCTCCACTTCAACACCGGCGCCTGCAACGCCTGCGACATTGAGATCATTGCCGCCCTGACGCCCCGCTTCGACCTCGAGCGCTTCGGCGTCCTTCTGAAGGGAACTCCTCGCCACTGCGACATCATGGCGTGCTCGGGACCCGTGACGCGGCAGATCGAGTCGCGCCTTGTGCGCATCTACGAGCAAGTCCCGGAGCCGAAGCTCGTCGTCGCCGTGGGGTCCTGCGCTACGAGCGGTGGGGTCTTCAACGGCCTGTACAATGTGAAAGGCGGGATCGATCAAGTGATCCCCGTCGCGGCATACATCCCTGGATGCCCGGCGAGTCCGCAGGCCATCATCGACGGATTCGCAAAGCTTCTGAAGACACTCGAGGAGGGGAAATGAGCGAAGCCGAGTCCCTGGTCGCCCAACTCGTCGCCACGTTCCCGGCCCTCAACGGGCGCGTGACGGTTCAGCGCGCCAAGCGCGTTTGGATCGACGTCGATCGACAGGTCTTTCCCGAGGTGTTTCGCCACCTTGCGAAGGATCTCGGGTTCGAGGTCTTCTGCATGATCACCGGGCTGGACGAAGGGGCCGACCTCGGACTCATCTACCACCTCGCCCGCAACGACGGTCTGATGGCGAACGTCAAGACCCGCTGCCCCAAGGGCGAGTCGATGGAGACGATCACGTCCATCTTCCCCGGCGGCGGCATCTACGAGCGGGAGTTGATCGACCTCCTCGGCGCCCACATCGAAGGGCTTCCCGAGGGGTCTCGCTACCCGCTTCCCGACAACTGGCCGAAGGACGAGCACCCTCTGCTCAAGGACTGGAAACCCAGGGAAAAGGGAGCCCAGGATGCCTGACAAGAAGAGAACCGTTCGCGTTCCCATCGGTCCCCAGCACCCGGCTCTCAAGGAGCCGGAGAGCTTCATGGTCGACCTCCAGGGCGAGAAGATTACCTCCGTTGCCCTGCGGCTCGGCTACAACCACCGCGGCATCGAGAAGGGGTGCGAAGAGCGCACCTACATGCAGGACCTCTACTTGGTCGAGCGCGTCTGCGGAATCTGCTCGCACTCCCACGCGACGGCGTTCGTCCAGGCCGTCGAGGAAATCGCCGGCCTTGAGATCCCGCGGCGTGCAAAGTACATCCGCACGCTGATTGCCGAGCTTGAGCGGGTTCACAGTCATCTTCTCTGGCTCGGCGTAGCCGGCCACGAGATCGGCTTCGACACGCTCCTCATGTACTCGTGGCGCGATCGCGAGCTCGTCATGGACCTGTTCGCGGAGCTGACCGGGAACCGCGTCAACTACGCCATGAACACCCTCGGCGGCGTCCGCCGGGACATCGCCGCCGAGCAGTTTCCGCACATCCTCAAGATCGTCGATGCGCTCGAGGAGCGAACGAAGTACTACATCGAGCTCGCAATGACGGAGGAGACCCTGGCCCAGCGGCTGTCGGGCGTCGGGCGTCTGTCGAAGGAGGACGCCGTCCGGCTCGGAGCCGTCGGGCCGACGGCACGCGCCTCCGGAGCGGACCGCGACACCCGGCGCGACGATCCGTACGCCGCGTACGACGAGCTCGAGTTCAGGGTGATCACCGACGACCGCTGTGACGTGTTCGGCCGCGCTGTCGTCCGCTTGGGTGAGCTCATGCAGAGCTACTCGCTGATCCGGCAGATCTTGAAGCAGATGCCGGAGGGCCCGATCGCCGTCAAGGCGCCGCTCAAGATCCCGGCCGGGGAAGCAGTGAGCCGATACGAGGCGCCTCGCGGCGAGGACGTGCACTACGTCCGCGCCAACGGGACGGACAAGCCCGAACGCGTGAAGGTGCGCGCCCCCACTCTGGCGAACACGCAGTCGATCGCCAAGATGCTCGAGGACGGCTATCTGGCCGACCTGCCGATCGTCGTAGCGGCCATCGACCCCTGCTTCTCGTGCACTGACCGCACGATCGCGGTTCGGGGAGGCCGGGACTCGAAGACGATGGGATGGGAGGAGCTCGTTCAGTACGGCGTCCGCTGGTACCGCGAGCGCGGCGTGGATCCGTCGAGAATCAAGGTGCGAGGAGACGAATCGGCATGACGGTCGGCAGCGCGGTCTTGAACATCCTGGTCTTCCCGGGCTTCCTCTTCCTCGTCGCCTTCGGGCTCGCCGGGGAGTTCGTCGACCGCAAGCTGTACGCGCGCCTGCAGAACCGCCAAGGTCCGCCGTGGTACCAGCCACTCGCGGACTTTCTGAAGCTCCTCGGCAAGGAGAACGTCATCCCCGAGGGCGCCGATCGGCCGACGTTCAGGCTCGCTCCCGTGTTCGCCCTTGCCGCGGTCGTCGCCTCGATCTTCTACATTCCGCTCGGAAGCACGACCTCCGTCCTCCCGTTCGAGGGAGACTTGATCGTCGTCCTGTACCTGCTCGTCATCCCGACCGTGGCGTTCTTCCTCGGCGGCTGGACGTCGCGCAGCGTGTTCGCAACGATCGGCGCGTTCCGCGCGATCACTCAGGTCTTCGCCTACGAGATCCCGCTCTTCGTCGCGCTCCTCGCGCCGGCGCTCCTCGCCAACACGTGGTCCATCTCCGGGATCGCCGCGTACTACGCCGGCCACCCGTGGTTGTGGCTGGTGAACCTTCTGGGTTTCGGCGTGGCGCTCGTCTCGTTGCTCGGAAAGCTCGAAAAGGTTCCCTTCGACACGCCCGAAGCGGAGACGGAGATCGTCGCCGGCAGCTTCATCGAGTACAGCGGGCGGCGGTTGGCCTTCTTCCGCTTGGCCATCGACTGCGAGGCGATCGTCGGGGCGTCGCTCGTGGCCGCCGTGTTCCTGCCGTTCGGGCTCGGGCTCACGCCGGTTCTCGGGATCCTGGTGTACGTTGCGAAAGTGCTCCTGATCCTCGGGATCCTCGCGCTCCTGCGGACGCTGTTCGCCCGCCTGCGTATCGACCAGATGGTCCACTTCTGCTGGTCCGTCGTCGCGCCGATCGCGTTCCTTCAGATCCTGATCAACCTCGTCGTAAGGGAGCTGATCTAGTCATGGCGCGCACGCTGTGGCGACGCCCGGGACGAATGGTGCCGTCCCTGTTGCGGTCGCTGTTCCGCCACCCGGCGACGACGCGGTACCCGTTCGTGAAGTGGGTTATGCCCGCGGATTTCCGGGCTCGTCCCGTCGTTCACACGGAGAACTGCATCGGCTGCAAGATGTGCGTTCGCAACTGCCCGTCGGGCGCGATTGAGATCGAGCCGGTCGGCGAGAAGCGGTTCGAAGCGAGGATCGATCTCGGACGGTGCGTCTACTGCGGTCGCTGCGCCGAGGTGTGCCCGAAGAAGACCATCGAGCTCACCAAGGACTTCGAGCTCGCCGCCCTCGATCGGAAGACCCTGAAGGTCGTCTACGATGCCCCACCGCCGCCCGCCGCTGCTGCAAACCCTGAAGCAGGCCCTGAGCGCGACGCCGGAGGCTGACCGTCGCGTCGTCGTGGTGGGGGTCGGATCCGCTCTCCGCTCGGATGACGCCGCGGGCCTGCGAATCGCGGAGGCCCTCCACAAGCTTGCCCTTCCGAACGTCTCTGTCCTGTTCGGCGACACTGCCCCGGAGAACATCACGGGGGAGATCCGCCGCGCGCGGCCGTCCCACGTCCTGTTCGTCGACGCCGCGGACTTCGGCGAGCCGCCGGGATCCGTGTGCCTTCTCGACGCCGCGGAGGTCGGCGGAATGTCGTCGAGCACGCACACGCTCCCGCTCAGCGTGATCGCCGACTACCTGGTCCGAGAACTCAACTGCCGGATCCTCTTCCTCGGAGTGCAGCCGAAGTCGGTCGCGTTCGGCGAGGTCCTCTCCGAAGAGGTTGCCTCTGCGGTGACGGAGACGGTCAAGGTCCTCGCCCGCGGCCTCGGCGCCTAGGCAGAAGTCACGCCGACCGGCGGCGCCTCTCTTTCACTTGGTGAACGACGAAGACGACCACGAGCCCTACGAGAACGGCGAGGACGAGGGCGTCGACGAGACGGGCATAGCGGAGCACGGTCTCCCAATTGGCGCGCAGGACGTACCCGCACCCCGTGAGGAAGCTGTTCCACAGTGCCGCGCCGAGCACCGTGAGAAGACAGAACGGGATGAGGCGCATCCTCGCAACCCCGGCCGGAATCGAGATAAGGTGGCGGACCACGGGAATGAACCGGCCGACGAAGATCGTCAGACTGCCCCGCCGGCGGAAGAATCCCTCGACGCGCTCGAGATCGGCCACGTCAAGCAGGAACGCCCTTCCGTACCTCACAACGAGCGCCCGGCCACCGAAGCGTCCGATCGCGTAGGAGAGAAGCGATCCCACAAGGCTCCCAAGGGTGGCAAGAAGGACGGCAATCGGAGCCGACATCGTCCCCTCGGCGACGAGGAATCCAACGAACGGCATGACGGCTTCGCTGGGCACGGGAAGGACCATGCTTTCCGCGACCATGAGGAGGAAGACGCCGGCGTAGCCGGTCGCCTCCATCACCCGCATCCCCACGGCGGCGAAGAACTCGGTCACTCCCATAGGCTCTCACGACGCCGGTCTCTAGACAAGGCCCGCGGCGTCTGCGTGACTTCACTCGATCGGACCGGGAATGTCAAGCGAGGATGTGTCCGAAACCCGGCGTCCAGTGCTGCCTTGACAGCGCGGCGGCGCCTCCCATACCATTCGCTTCGTCTCTTGGGTCGTTAGCTCAATGGTAGAGCAGCGGACTCTTAATCCGTCGGTTGCAGGTTCGAATCCTGTACGGCCCACAGCCTTCTCGAGGGTGTTCCTCTCGGGCTCTGGGGAGGGTGTTCCTCGGGTCGTTAGCTCAGCCGGTTAGAGCACCTGACTTTTAATCAGGGGGTCGCTGGTTCGAGTCCAGCACGACCCACGTTGATTGAAACGGGATCGCACGGGATCCTATAATTCCGATCGACCTGTCCCCATCATCTAGTGGCCCAGGATACCGGGTTTTCATCCCGGCGACAGGGGTTCAAATCCCCTTGGGGACGCCAGCCAGTGTCTTGCGAATCCAGAGGTGCTGGCTATAATGGGCGAGTAGCTCAGCTGGGAGAGCATCCGGCTTACATCCGGAAGGTCGCAGGTTCGAGTCCTGTCTTGCCCACTGACTATCCGTACGGGGACGTGGTCCAGTCAGGCCTAAGACGCTGGATTGTCACTCCAGAGATCGCCGGTTCAAATCCGGTCGTCCCCGCATGATCCCGCCGAGGTAGCTCAGCTGGTAGAGCACGGCCCTGAAAAGACCGGTGTCCCCAGTTCGACTCTGGGCCTCGGCACCACTTTTCCAGCCTCCGATCTTCGACCGATTTTCCAACGAGTCTTCCGAAGCTTTCTAGCGCGGCCTGCGCCAGAAGAAGCGCACTTCCAGGATCGGCGCGGCAATACCTCACCCTATCTATGTTTCAGACTCATGACACGCACCATGTCCTGTGGACAACCCTGTGGACAAAGGGTCCGAAATGGCTCTCTATGAGGGGTTTGCTGTGGATAAGTCCCGGCCGCGACGAAACGCCATACGCGTGAAGTCCGAGTCACACGCGCCGAACCCCGCCGTCCCCATGTTATCCACAGGCCAGCACATGGCTACATGTGTTACCAGGACGGCGCTTTCGAGTGTTTTCCACAATCCCCAGCCGCCGCGCTCGTGGCGATAGGCCACCGCCCGGCGGAATCGACCGGGTAGCGGCCCGGGGACACGTGTCTTGCCCTCGCATGGGTCTCCCGGCGCATCGGCGAGAGACGGGCTTCGGCTGCTGCGTTGCCATCCGACCTCGCCGGCCTTGCCTCGACTGTCCCCCTTGACCCCGCGACTTGTCGTTCGCTACGCTCACCCTCGGTGAAGTCATGAGGAGGACTGGTGAGCGAGAGTCCCGTTACCGTTTGGGATAGCGTGATGTCCGACCTTCGGACTCAGGTCCCGTCGACGAGCTACGAAGCCTGGCTTTCGGATATCGAGCCGCTCGAGGTGAGCGAGGGATCGCTGGTCATCGGGGTTCCCGATAGCTTCAAGAAAGGCGGCATCGAGCGCCGCTACCGAGCCGCCATCGAGGAGATTGCGTCGTCCGTATGTCGGCGGCCGCTCGCCCTCGAGGTCCGCGTCGTCGGTAGGGAGAGCGAAGACGCTGCCCCCGCGTTGGTCCACAACGAACTGGCCGCGCCGGCCTCTCAGGGCGCGCTGCCGCTGAACCCGGATTACACGTTCGCCTCCTTCGTTCGCGGAGAGAACAACCGCCTCGCTGTGGCCGCCTCCGAAGCCACGGCGGAGGCCGTCGCGCAGCGCCTCAAGAAGCCGTACAACCCGCTCTTCATCTATGGAAGTGTGGGCCTCGGAAAGACGCACCTCCTGCAGGCGATCGGGAACTTCGTTTCGTCCGCGGATCGGGAGTGCACCGTCGCGTACACCACGTCGGAGCGCTTCGCCATCGAGCTGATCAACGGCATTCGCAGCAACGCCACCGCCGCGTTCCGCGAGAAGTACCGCCAGGTCGACCTCCTGCTCATCGACGACGTCCACTTCCTGAAGGGCAAAGAGGCCACGCAGGAAGAGCTCTTCCACACGTTTAACGACCTGCACGGCAACAAGAAGCAGATCGTCCTCTCCAGCGATCGTCCTCCCGAGGACCTCTCCGGTCTTCAAGAGCGCTTGGTCTCACGCTTCAAATGGGGACTCGAAGCCGACATTCAGCCGCCCAACTTCGAGACGCGGATGGCCATCCTGCGAGAGAAGGCGATTGCTCGCGGCATCGACGTCGACAACGACATCCTGGAGCTCATTGCGAAGCGCATTTCATCGAACGTCCGCGCCCTCGAAGGGGCCTTGGTAAAGGCCATTGCCTACGCCGAGCTTCAAGGCGAGAAGCTGACCCCGAAGAATCTGGAAGGGATTCTCCCGAAGGAAGGCCGGCGGCCGAAACTGACAATCGCGCACATCAAAGACGAGATCTCTACGCGGTACGAGCTGCCGCGCAGTGAGCTCGAAGGAGCGAGCCGCAAGAAGGAGATTTCTCAGGCTCGGCAAATTGCCATCTACCTAGCCCGCGAGCTAACGGAGCACTCGTTTCCCGCGATCGGCCGCGAGTTCGGCGACCGCGACCACACGACCATCATGCACTCGTACTCGAAGATCAAAGCGCTCTTGATGGACACACCGCTTCTGTACGCGGAGATCATCGAGATTCAGGAGACCCTCGAGTCGCGTTACTCCCTCCTTCGATAGGGGATCGGCTCGTGGTTCCCTGTCTCTGACGGAGGAAAACACGTGGCAAGATCTGTGGACAACCTGCGGAGTTTCCCCTTCGATCTGGGGAACCAGCCTGGGGACAGATGAAGGCGTACGTTCTCCCCCAGTGATATCCCCTGGTTGACCGACGTTCTCTGCTGGCTTTGCACCGGATACCCGTACCGCAAGATGGGACAGAAACGATCCCCCTGCAGTTGTCCCCCGTTTCTCGATCGCCTACAACTACAACAGATTATGGACAGAGAATCTGTAGAAGCTGTTCTACGACGCTGTGGCCTGGCTGACGAGTACGCTAAGCAGGAGGCCGTCTTTCTTTGGCCTGAGGTTGTAGGCCAACTGGCTGCCTTTGCCGAGGCGTCCTTTGTTCGCGAGAGAGTTCTCCATGTCGTGGCGAACAACTCCTCCGCTACGCAAGAACTCAACCTGCTGAGCACAGAGCTTCTGGGGAAGCTAAATCAGAGACTCCGCGGCGAGAAGCTGCGGGGAATCCGCGTCTCGACGGGAGACGTCCGACATTCGCGACAAGCGGCTCACAGGATTCGCAGGATTGCGCTCTCCGACCCAGAAGCCGCTCTCTTTGCGGAGGTCGATGATCCGGTGCTTCGCGCAGCATTCATGGAACTCTACCGACGCCAGCGAAGCCGGGAGACCGCGCTCGAGGAACGCGGCGCACGTCGATGTCCACAGTGCGGGGTTGCCTACTCGGGGCGGGACCCGGTGTGTCCCGGCTGTCGCTACGACGCGATTGAAGAGTCTTCGCAAGCGAACTAGAATGGCGTCCTCATGAAGCCCGTACGAAACACGACCATTCTCGCCATGTACTCACCGGATGAACGCCGCGCCGTCATCGCGTGCGACGGACAGGCGACGCTTGACACCACGGTGATCAAGAAGAACACGAGGAAGGTCTACCGATTGAACGACGAACGCGTGCTCGTCGGATTCGCCGGCGCGACGGCCGACTGTCTTGCCCTCCTCGACAAGTTTGAGGGGAAGCTGAAGAAGTACGACGGAAAGCTCAAGCGTTCCGCGGTGGAGCTAACGAAGGAGTGGCGGACCGATCGGATTCTCCGCCACCTCGAAGCCGTCATGGCGGTCACGAGCGAGGAGGGGGTCCTCATGATCTCCGGCGCCGGCGATGTGCTCGAGCCGGACGGCGGAATCCTCGGCATCGGATCGGGGGGCGCGTACGCACTCGCCGCCGCCAAGGCGTTCGTGAGCATGGGAACCCTTACGGTGGACGAGATCGCACGGCGGTCGCTCGAGATCGCCGCGGAGATTGACATCTATACCAACGACCAGATCGTGGTCGAAGGCATCAGCTGGTAGGTGACGGATGAGCGGATGGGCGGAAGTTCCCGACGACCAGATTGCTGGCCTCACGCCGGGGCAGATTGTCGAGGAGCTCGACAAGTACATCGTGGGCCAGAAGGACGCCAAGCGCGCCGTGGCGATCGCGCTCCGCAACCGAATGCGCCGGCAGTTCGTCGAAGAGGAGATGCGCTACGAGATCAAGCCCAAGAACATCCTCATGATCGGTCCGACCGGCGTGGGGAAGACGGAGATCTCGCGGCGGCTGGCGCGTCTGACGACGTGCCCGTTCATCAAGGTTGAGGCGACGAAGTTCACCGAGGTTGGCTACGTCGGGCGCGACGTCGAGTCGATGGTCCGCGACCTCGTCGACATGTCCGTCGACATGATCCGTGAAGAAGAGATCGACCGCGTCGAGGACGAGGCCGAGCGGCTGGTGACCGAGGAGATCCTCGACGCCCTTCTACCGCCACCGGCCGAGGGCGAGAAGGCTCCGACCGAGGAGTCCCCCCACAAGACGCGCGACAAGCTGCGCGAGAAGCTCGAGGCGGGGGACCTCGAGGAGCGCTACATCGAGATCACCGTCGAAGAACAAGCGCTGCCACAAATCGAGGTCTTCTCGCAGGACGGCATGGACCAGATGGGGATTGACATGGGCGACGTCCTCTCGGGACTCCTCCCGCCGAACCGAAAGCAGAAGAAGGTACGCGTCCGCGAGGCGCGCGCGATCCTCTTCGAGCAGGTCGTCGACCGGTTGATCAACATGGACGAGGTACGTCAGGAGGGCCTGCGGCTCGCGGAGGAGATGGGGATCATCTTCATCGACGAGATCGACAAGATTGCCGCCGGCGGCCGCGAGGAGCTGGGAGGGCCCGGCGTGTCACGCCAGGGCGTTCAGCGTGACCTGTTGCCATTCCTTGAGGGGACAGCGGTGCGGACGCGCTACGGGACCGTGAGCACGGAGAACATCCTGTTCATTGCGGCAGGCGCGTTCAACATGTCGAAGCCGAGCGACCTCATTCCCGAGCTGCAGGGGCGCTTGCCCATCCGCGTCGAGCTCGACAACCTCACCGCCTCGGACTTCCTGCGGATCCTCACCGAGCCGAAGGACGCGCTCACCAAGCAGTACGCCGCGCTCCTCGCAACCGAGGGGATCGTGCTCGAGTTCGAACCCGACGCGATCGAGGGGCTTGCCACCATCGCCTACGAACTCAACCAGACGACGGAGAACATCGGAGCGCGCCGGCTGACGACGGTGATGGAGAAGTTGATCGAGGAGATCTCGTTCGAGGCGGATCGTCGCCGCGGCGAGACGATCGTCATCGACCGTGCGTACGTCAGCGCCCGCCTCGCCGGGATTGCCAAGGACCCCGATCTCTCCCGCTACATCCTGTAGCGTTTCGTTGTAGAGCACGCGCGTTCCTGAGTAAGATGCTTCGCTTCGGAAGGAGGCTTCGGGGATGATTCGGATCACATTGCCTGACGGATCCGTCCGTGAAGTGCAGGAGGGGACGACCATTCTCGCGGTCGCCGAGGGGCTCGGCCCGCGGCTCGCTCGGTCGACCGCCTGCGCGAGGCTCGATGGGGAGCTTCGCGACGTGCGAGAGCAGCTCACGAAGGACGGCACGTTGGTGCTTCTCACGGCGGGATCCCCCGAAGCCCTGGAGACGCTCCGCCACACGGCGACCCACGTCATGGCCCAGGCGGTGAAGCGCCTCCTCCCCGACGCGAAGCTCGGCATCGGTCCGGCGATTGAGGACGGGTTCTACTACGACTTCGACCTGCCGCGGTCCCTCACCGAGGACGACTTGGCGAAGATCGCGGACGAGATGAAGAAGATCATCGCCGCCGATCTCCCCATCACACGGCGCGAGGTCTCGAAGAAGGAGGCCCGCGCTCTCCTCGAGAAGCGCGGCGAGACCTACAAGCTCGAGCTCGTCGACGACCTTGAGAGCGACCTCGTGACCCTGTTCGAGCAGGGCGAGTTCGTCGACCTGTGCCGCGGGCCGCACCTGCGCTCGACCGGCGGCGTCAAGGCGGACGCATTCAAGCTCCTGTCCGTAGCCGGCGCCTATTGGCGGGGCGACGAGAAGCGGCCAATGCTGCAGCGCATCTACGGGACGGCGTTCGAGAAGGCGAAGGACCTGGCGGACCGCCTCTGGCAGCTCGAGGAGGCGGCGAAGCGCGACCACCGGAAGCTCGGGAAGGAGCTCGACCTCTTCAGCATCCACGAGGAGGGCGGAGCCGGCCTTGTCTGCTGGCACCCGAAGGGCGCCCGCCTGCGCCGGACCATCGAGGAGTTTTGGTACGCCGAGCACGACCGTGCCGGGTACGAGATCGTCACGACGCCCCACATCGGGAAGGCCGATCTCTGGTCGATCAGTGGTCACCTCGGCTTCTACCGCGAGAACATGTACTCGCCGATGGACATCGACGGCGTCGAGTACTACATCAAGCCGATGAACTGCCCGTACCAGATCTTGATCTACAAGACGCGCACGCACTCGTACCGTGAGCTCCCCGTGCGAATGGCCGAGCTCGGCACCGTCTACCGCTACGAGCGGTCGGGCGTTCTCCACGGCCTTCTGCGCGTGCGCGGCTTCACGATCGACGACGGCCACATCATCTGCCGGCCGGACCAGATCGAAGGGGAGATCCGGCGGGTGTACGAGTTCAGCATGAACATGCTTTCCGCGTTCGGCTTCGACAAGTTCGACATCTACCTCGCTACGCGCCCTCGCGAGGGGAAGGCGGTCGGTGAGCCCGAGCGGTGGGAGCAGGCGACCGTAGCGCTCCAGAGCGCCCTCGACGCGCGCGGCCTCCCCTACGCGATCGACGAAGGCGGCGGCGCGTTCTACGGGCCGAAGATCGATATCAAGGTCCGCGACTCGCTCGGACGGCCGTGGCAGTGCTCGACGATCCAGTTCGACTTCAACCTCCCCGATCGCTTCGACATGACCTACATCGCTGAGGACGGCAAGCAGTCGAGGCCGTACATGGTGCACCGGGCGCTCCTGGGAAGCCTCGAGCGGTTCATCGGCTGCCTGATTGAGACCTACGGCGGAGCGTTCCCGGTCTGGCTGGCGCCGGTCCAAGCGGCCGTCATTCCGATCGCCGATCGCCACGTGGCATACGCGCGCGACGTCGCGGCGAAGATGAAGGCCGCGGGGATTCGGGCCATCGTCGACGACACCTCCGAGCGCATGAACGCCAAGATCCGGAACGCCCAACTGCAGAAGATCCCGTACATGCTTGTCATCGGGGATCGAGAGCAGGAGGCCGGGGCCGCGTCCTTGCGCCTCCGGACGGAGGAAGATCTCGGCGCGAAGCCGATCGACGAGATCGTCGGACTCGTCCGGCGGATGGTCGAGACCAAGTCTCTCACACTCGTGTGAGGGGTGTCGCTGGCTGCCGGCCGCCAGCAGCTAACGGACGGCGGCCTGGAGGGCGGCTGTTCGGTCCGTCTTCTCCCACGGAAGATCGAGGTCGACTCGCCCGAAGTGGCCGTAGCTCGACAGGGGTTCGTAAATCGGTCGTAGAAGTCGGAACTCGTCGATGATCGCCCGTGGGCGGAAGTCGAACGTATCGAGGACAGCCTTTCGGATCCGCTCGTCGGGGATCTTCCCCGTTCCGTGCGTGTCGAGGTTCACGGCGAGCGGCGCAGCGCGGCCGATCGCGTAGGCGATCTGGATCTCCACCTCACGGGCCAGCCCCGCCGCGACCACGTTCTTCGCGGCATAGCGCACCATGTACGAGGCCGAGCGGTCGACCTTGGTCGGATCCTTTCCCGAGAACGCGCCGCCGCCGTGCGGGCAGAACCCCCCGTAGGTGTCGACGATGATCTTCCGGCCGGTAACCCCGGTGTCCGACGCCGGTCCACCGATCACGAACCGCCCGGAGGAGTTGATGAGGATGTGGGTCTTCTTGTCGAGCCACTTGCCGACAACCGGGCGCACGATCTCTTCGGTGACGCCCTCCACGAGGTCCTCGTTCGAGACGTCGGGCTCGTGCTGCGCCGCGATTAGGATGGTGTCGGCGCGCACCGGTTTGTCGCCGTCGTACTCGATCGTGACCTGCGACTTCCCGTCCGGGCGGAGGAACGGCAGGGTCCCTTCCTTGCGCATCGCCGCCAGGCGGCGGGTGAGGCCGTGGGCAAGATGGATGGGGAGCGGCATCAAGGTTTCGGTGTCCGAGCGGGCGTAGCCGAACATGATCCCCTGGTCCCCCGCGCCGACGGCGTCGAGCGGGTCCTTCGAGCCGCCGTCTCGGGTTTCCAACGCGTGGCCGACGGCGCCGGCGATGTCCGGCGACTGGCCCTTGATGGCAGAGAGGACGGCGCAGTCCTGGAAGTGGAATCCGAGCCCCGGCCGGTCGTAGCCGATGACGGACAAGACGCCGCGGACGAGCGACGGAACGTCGATGTACGTCGTGGTAGTGATCTCCCCGCCGACGACGACGAGCCCTGTCGTCAAGAACGTCTCGCACGCGACGTGGGCATCCGGATCATCGCGGAGGATGGCGTCGAGGACGGCGTCGGAGACGCGGTCTGCAACCTTGTCGGGATGGCCTTCCGTGACCGACTCTGAGGTAAGATAGACTCTGCCCATAGCGCCTCCCCTCTTGCTGTGCGGCTAAGCGTAGTCTTCGCCTGGACGGCCCGCAACTTCCGCAGAGCGGAGGGACGTCCGAGAAGGAGGACGATGCCCCGATTCGATCTCGCCTACGGTCGGACGACGATCCCCGTCGACGTCCCGGATCGAAACCTGATCGGGGTTCTCGAGCCGCGATCGGTCCCGAAGGTCGATCTGCGCGACGCGTTCGACGCCGCGTGGCGGAGCCCGCGGGGTCTTTCGGACCCGCTCGACCGTCTTGTCTCGGGGCGGAGCCTGGCTCTCGTCGTCACTGACCACACGCGGTCCACGCCGACGAAGGAGATCCTCCCGCTTCTGTGGGACCGGATCCGCGCTCGGGTCTCCGCCTCCGACGTGACGATCGTCGTTGCGACGGGGACGCACCGCGCGCCGACCGACGCGGAGCTCGAGCGGATGTTCGGCGAGTGGCGGAGAACATTCCGCGTCCTTGTCCACGACTGCGACGCCGACCTTGTCGAGGTGGGATGCAGCTCCCGCGGCACGCCCATCCTCATCAACCGAGCTGTTGCCGAAGCGGGCGCCGTCATCACAATCGGCCACGTCGGGATGCACTACTGCGCCGGCTACACCGGCGGGCGGAAGAACATCCTCCCCGGCGTCGCCGGCCGCGCGACGATCGAGGCGAACCACGCCCAGCTCCTCGATCCGAGGAGCGCAGCCTGCGTCTACGACGGGAATCCGATCAGCGAAGAGATGGTTGAGGCGGCGCGGAGGGTGAACGTCGCCTTCATCGTCGACGTCGTGATGGACGCGGACCGCGACGTGGCCAAGGTGGTTGTCGGGGAGCCGGAGGCGGCGCACGCCGAGGCGCGCTCCTTCTGGGATCGCTACTTCAAGGTCCGTGTCGAGCAGCCGGCAGACCTCGTCATCGCGTCGGCGGGCGGACACCCGAAGGACATCGACCTCTATCAAGCCTACAAGGCTCAGTACACGGCGGCGCGTGCTCTGCACGACGGCGGGATCCTCCTCCTCTTGGCGGCATGCCCGGACGGGGTCGGCCACCGCGTCTTCGAGGACTGGATCAAGCAAAGCGAGAGGCCGGCCGACGTCTTCGGGATCCTGCGTCGGGAGGGGTTCAAGCTCGGTGGACACAAGGCCGTCTACTTTGCCGCCGACCTCGCGCGCATCGACGTGTTCCTCAAGTCGGAGCTTGACGACGACGAGACTCGGCGGTTCTTCCTCCGGCCGGTTCGCGGCCCCGACGAGGTGTTCGCCGAGGCACGGCAGCGGTTCGGGGGCGACTTCCGTGTCCTTGTGCTTCCCCACGCCGCCGATACGTTCCCGGTCATCGCGCCATGAAGCAATCTGCACGCGTCATCCATCGCTTCTCGAGCGTCTCCTCCACCCAGGATGAGGCACGGCGTCTGCTCGAAGCCGGGGAGGCGTCGCTCGGCCACGTCGTCGTGGCCGACGAGCAGACAGCGGGCCGCGGCCGTTTCGGTCGGTCGTGGACATCGCCCTCCGGCGGGCTCTACGCGACGTTCCTCGTCTCTAGAGCGCCTGGGATCGCTCTGTTCGCGGGTGTCGCCACCGCGCGGGCCCTCGAGCGGCTCGGCGTCGCAGTGGGTCTCAAGTGGCCGAACGACGTCCTTGTCGACGGGAAGAAGCTTGCTGGGATTCTGATCGAGGCCGACCGCGACCTCGCCCTTGTCGGCGTCGGGCTCAACATCGACGAACCCTCCGTGGAAGGAGCGACGAGCCTTCGACGAATCGGTGTGGATGCGCGACGGGGCGATCTTCTCCTCGCGCTCCTGGACGAAATCAACACGCCGGCGGATCCAGGCGACGTCCTTGCTGCGTACCGTGCGCGCTCGGCCACCATCGGTCGACGGGTGAAGGTCCTCGGACGCGCTGGAGAGCTCGTCGAAGGGCGCGCCGTGGACATCGATGTCGAAGGCCGGCTCGTGGTGGAGACGGGCGCCGGCACCCTCCACGTTTCATCCGGCGACTGCGTGCACCTTGAGCCTGCGGCCGACGCCGCCCAGTAGACCTTCTCGCCTTGCACCGCTACCGTGAGAGCCGGACCGAGATACCGGCGCGAGGTGTCTCAAAGGAGGCGAACGTGGGGCTGATCGAAGAGGCTGTGGCGCTCGAGAGGAAGGCGGAGGAGAGCTACCGCGTAGCGGCCGCGGCGACCCCCGATGTGGGCGCGCGGACGATTCTCCTCCTTTTGGCCGACGCCGAGGCGGAGCACGTCGTGGCACTCCTTGGAAAGAAGGACGCCGGGGACCTGCGCGGCCGGGACCTCGTCGAGGCTGCGCGGACGTGGGTTCGCGGCGCGGTGGAGGGTGGCGGGGCGCTCTCCTCGGACGCGGATCTGCTTCCCGCGCTGCGCCGAGCGATGGACAGCGAGCAGGCAACGGAGGCGTTCTACCGCTCCCAAGGAGCGACCGCCGGTGATCTGCGAGTCCGCACGCTGTTTGCCGCGTTGGCCGACGCCGAGGCGAGTCACTACCACTTCGTGAGCTCACTCGTTGAGTACTACAACCGACCGAACGAGTGGGTCGAATCCGCCGAGTTTGGACTGCGCCCGGAGTACTAGCCTTCCCAGTCGAGGAGCCGCATCTCGCCCTTCAGGGCGCGCAGCTTGGTTGCATCCTGCGTCACCTCGAGGCACCCCTCGTACTCACCCTCGGCGGAGCGCAAGGCGATGTAGCGGATGACGATGTGGCGGCCTTCGGATTCGAGCCAGAACAGAGCCTCACTCCTTCGTCCCGTCTTGAACGCCTCGAGGATCTTTCGCACGGTCGAGACGCTCTTCTCCGGGTGGCACTTCTCAACGTGCCGACCGATGACTTCCGGAGTGCGCTTGAAGAGGCGGGACGGGCTCTCGGAGTAGTAGCGGATGAACCCAGCGGCGTCGACGAACGAGATGTCGACGGGGAGGTGGGTCAGCAAGGCATCAAGCTGTTCGAGGGAGAGGCTCCCCGTGGAGAGGGCGAGGTCCTTCATCGTTTCGTTTCTCCTCCTTTAGACGTACGCCGAGAGCCCCAGCACGAGGTGGAACGTCGCGAGCAAAATGGCGGCCACCGCGAGACCACGATGGACCGTCACCGGAACACGGTGGAGCGCCTTGATCTGGCGCTTCAGTCCCGCAAGGGCCGCGGTCAGAAGCAACAGAAGGTACGTGGCGAGCCCGATCCACACCACGACGGGGAACGGCCCCCAGATTGTACCGAACCCGACGGTGCGCAGGAAGTTCATCGATCGTTCTCCTTCGGAACCACGGTGCGGGCCGCCTCGGGCCATCTGCCCGTCTGCATCCCGCGCGATGCTCGGCCCGCCGTGCGTGCTTGCCGCCGCCCCACCGTGCACGTTTGGCGCTCGGCCCACTCACACCGCGTTTGCCGCTCGGCCCACTCACATCGCGCTTGCCGCAGGATCCCGGAACTCGAACCGGTTCCACGATGCCACCGTCTCGAGCGGCCGGCGATCCCGCGGGCCGAGTTCGATGGCGTGGTGCTTGTCGGACAGCGTGGCCGGATCCCCCGGCCGTCCGACGATGACGAGGGTGATTAGGGTGTAGTCGGCGGGGATCCCGAGTGCGGTCTTGACGGCTTCCGGCTTGTACCCGGCGATCGGGTGCGCGATGAGCGCCATCGACGTCGCCTGGATCATCAGGTTCCCGACCGCCATGCCGCAGCCGAAGAGGAAGTAGTCGCGGCCGTCGGAGAGTGTGCAGTCGAGGTCCCGGCGGGACGCGACGGCGAGGATCACCGGCGCCGGCTTCGCCCAGTAGTTGCCGCCCGGCAGCGCAGCCTTCACGGCTTCCAGGGTGGCGGGATCGTCAACGACGACGAACCGCCACGGCTGCGTGTTGTTGCACGACGGGGCGAGGTGAGCGGCGCGGAGCAGGGTCTCGACTTCCTCACGTGACACGGGCGCCGTCGACACGGCCCGTCGTGCCCGTCGCGTCTCAATGGCCGGAACGAGGTTCACAATGCCCCCTTCGCTACAGCTTGAGCGACCCTTCCCACAGGCCGTGGACATTGCAGTACTCGACGGCGACCAAGTCCGAGAAGCCCTCGAGGTTCACGTGCGTGACCACCGTCGGCTTGCCGTAGGTCGGTCCGAGGTCGAACGTCGCGATGTGGACGGCGACGCCGCTCTTCACGCCGAACAGGGCAATCCATTTGATGTGGTGCTCGACCGTGTTCGGATGGGCGACTTCCTTCCCCACCGTGATCTTGACGGCGTCTTCGCCGCACTCCTTGCAGGCCTTGAGTTCAATGACCGGGACGTGCTTCTCCTTCCCTTCCTGTGTTCCGCCCTTGACCAAGTCTCCGAGCTTCATCGACTTCCTCCTCTTCCGAACACTTTCTAGAACGCCTTGAACGTCGCACGCTTGGCGCCGCACACGGGGCACATGTCGGGGGGCTGGCCCTCGACCGTGTACCCGCACACCGGACAGATAGATACCGGCCCGAGTGTCAGATCCTTGCCGCTTCCGACCACGGCCTTGGCGTCCGTGTACATCTTCTCGTGGATCTTCTCCGCTTCGAGTGCGTAGTGTGTCGAGAGGGCGGCGCCTTTCTCGCCCTGGAATCCCGCAGCGAGGTGGTAGACTGGGTACATCTCTGTGACCTCGAAGTGCTCCCCCTCGATGCACGTGTCGAGATTCCCTGCGGCGTCCTTGAGGTTCCCGAGCTCGCGGTAGTGGTTCATCGCGTGGACCTGCTCGGCGTACGCGATCGCCTCGAACAGGCGCGCCAGGTTGGGTCGTCCCTCCTTCTCCGCCTTCTCGGAGAAGACGAGGTATTTCATGTGGGCCTGGCTCTCGCCGGCGAATGCGGCCTCAAGAAACTCCTTCGTCATCGCATGCATGCGGCCTCCGATCACAACTCCCGTAACGCCTTCACCTGTTCGTCGAGGTCGGGAAGCTCCTTGAGCGGATAGATCTTGACGAACCGAACGATTCCCTCCTCGTCGAGGATCACGGCCGCGCGCTCGGAGAACCCCTCCTTCTCCCGAAAGAGGCCGAGTGCGGCGGCCGCTCGACCATGCGGCCAGAAGTCCGAGAGAAGGCGGGTCTTCTCGATTCCGATCGCCTCAGCCCACGCCTTCTTGCACGCCACCGGATCGACACTCACGCCGAATGGAACGCACCCGAGCCGTGTGAAGTCGGTCGCCCTCGCCTCGAGCGCCTGCATCTGAAGGCGGCAGACCTCCGTCCAGGCGAGCGGGTGGAATGAGAGAAGGACGCGCTTCCCTAGGAGCGTGGTCAGATTCACAAGATTCCCGTCCTGATCCTTGAGCGCCATGCGCGGCGCCGGAGATCCAACCCGGACCGTCGCTTGCTCCATTCTGCCTTGCGTTGGCATCTCGTTTCCCTCCTTCGGCTACTTCATGAGGGGCTCGTGCTTCTTGGCGATTGCGTCGGCGAGGGCGTTGAGGGCCTTGTACGTCTCTGCGGTCGGGGCGCCTCGCGCGAACACCGGGTCGAGCCACTCGACTTGCAGGCTTGAGCACAGCGAGCGAACCGTCTCCTGCGCCTTGCCGGCCCAGCCGAACGACCCGATCGTCGCGGCGTACTGAAGCTTGGGGCGAAGTGCGGCGGTCAGGTACGCGGTGAAGACGACGCTCGGATGGGGTCCAACAAGCACGGTGGGCGTCGCAAAGACCACCGTGGCCGCGTCGACGAGGCGAAGGGCGTACTGCCCCACGTCGGTGACCGTCATGTTGAAGGGCTGAACGGCAACCTGCCGCTCACCGAGCGCGGCGACGAGGTAATCGACCATCCTTGCTGTGCTCGTGTGCATGGATGCGTACGGGATGAGGACAAGGTTGGACGGAGGGTCGTTCACCCAGTGGCGGTACGCGTCGACGATGAACGACGGGTCCTTGTAGGCAGGGCCATGGCTCGGCGCAATCACGCTGATGTCGACGTCGCCCAACTTCTCGAGGTGCTTTCGGATAAGCCCAGCGAACGGCATCATGATCTCGGCGTAGTACCGTTTTGCCGCTTCGTAGACGCGTGCGCGCTCCGTGGCGTAGAGGTCCGAGGTCGCCAGGTGCGAGCCGAAGAGGTCGCACGTGAACAGGATCTTCTCCTCGCGCAGGTACGTGAGCATCGTCTCCGGCCAGTGAACCCACGGAGCGTGAATGAACTCGAGCGTTCGATCGCCGAGCGACACGGTCTCGCGATCCTCGACCGTCTTGATGCGCTCGGCGGGGATTCCAAGGTGGTCGACGATCATCGGCTTCGCCTTGGGGCTCCACCGTGTCGATGAGGGCGGTCCTCTTGCTTCCTCGGACGAGGTACGCGTTGTAGCTTGTTCCGTCCGGAAGCGGAATCAGTTCGTCGAACAGACGGCGGTCCCAATCCTCGGCCGCGAGCCGGTCGATCCCCGGGCGGATGCTTCTGACACTCATGGGGTCCTCCCTCTTCTAGTCCTGTTGGAAACCGAACCGCCGATGCCCTTGTCGCAGGATACGCCGAGCGCGGGTATGCTGGGAAACGATCCGCAGAGAGTTGTGACTGAAAATGCGCCGCGCACCGAGCCCGCCGAACTCCGTCCCGTAGTCCCCTTCCCTGTTGTCGAGCTCGGGCGCGGCACTCTATATACCCCTATCCCCCTCGTTCGGTTCATTCCTTCCGTCTGAGTTTCTCGTTCGCACTGAGCGGACGAGAGAGCCCTCATCCAGCCTACGGAACCTGCTCGAACAGCTCCTTCCCCACGCCGCAGTCCGGGCAGACCCAGTCATCCGGTAGGTCGGCGAACGACGTACCGGCGGGGATCCCGCTCGTCGGGTCCCCGACGCTGGGGTCGTACACGTACCCACACACCGTGCAGATCCACTTGTCCATCGCGATCACTTCCTTCGCATCGGGGGAACCCGGCGAATTTGTCAACGTCGCGCCCCGACTGGAACCCGAACCGGCGGATCACATCCGGAGAGGCGGGATCCTTGCGGTCGAGGACGCTGACGACCAAGTGCCCCGTCGCGGCGATCATCTCATGCGTCAGCGTTCGCCTTCCGACTCCAAGGGCG
>JAPLGD010000025.1 GCA_026390345.1 Candidatus Bipolaricaulota bacterium
CCCGACGCGATCGTCAACCTCTACTCCGGCGGCGCGCACTGCTGCTTCGACGTCGCGGTCTACGACCTCGGCCCGCCGCTCCGACGCATTGGGTTCCCATCTCCGCCTGGCGGGAACAGCAGCGGGGTCTTCGAGGATCTCGACGGCGACGGGATCCTCGAATACCAAACGGCCGACGACTCGTTCGCGTACGCCTACTGCTGCTTCGCCACGTCGCCCGCGGTTCCCGTAGTCCTCCGCTTCGATCCGAAGACCTTCGCGTATGTACCGGCAACGTTCGCCTTCCCGGCGATCCTCGATGACGCCATAGGCCGGGATCTCGGACTCGCCGAACAGGGCGCGGCAGGGAGCGTCCTCGGGGAGTGGGACGAGACGTCGAAGTGCAGCGTCCTTCCTCTCGTTCTTGACTACCTCTACGCCGGCCGGATCGCGGAGGCGTGGGACGCGCTCGCCCGCTACTACCCGTTCCCGGATTCTGCGGCGTTTCGCGCCGAGATCGAGCGCATCGTCTACGCGAGCCCGTACTTCTCTCGGCTGGCTTCCGGGTAACGGACAAAGCAAGAGCGGACGACTCTGCGCCGCCCGCCCGACACGACCCGTGCCTTTCGAGACTACCCGATCGCGAGCGCGTCGGCTGTGACGCCCGGGTAGATGAGTTCGCGCTCTCTCGTCGTGAGGTTCATCCGGTGGACTCCGTCGTCGTCAGACCAATAGAGGTACCCGTTCTGTACATCGACCGCGATGCCCTGGGGATTGAGCGTGTCGTTGATCAGCCAGGTGAACTCCGTGCCGTCGATCTTGCAGCGGTTGACCCGACCGGCCTCCGGGGTCGTCCAGTAGAGGTATCGCGCCCCACCGACAACTCCGGCGTCGATCGACATGCCGCCGGCGCGGGACAAGCGCTCGACCAGGACGTTCTCGTAGAACGAGTTCTTCATGGTCGACGAGACGGCGATGTCCGCCAAGATGGGGTCTTCGCGCGGGGCCGCCGCGAACTGAGGAATCACGATCCCGCCGCCGCTCGCGACGTGGAACATCGAGTAGTAGTAGAGACGGAAGGACGCGGCGTCGATGGCGAGGAACTGGGGAACGGCCGTTCCCGACGTCCAGTTCCACGCCCACTGGAGCGGCGTGGCTCCGGCGTCGAGGGAGACGCGCATGATCCCACCGTTCCCGTCCTTCGGCGGGAGAACCGTCCAGAAGAGGTAGTTCTGGGTTGTGTCCACGCACACGCTCTTGATGGTCCCCGAGCTTGTGAACAAGGTCTTCGCGGAAGTGCCGCCGCGCCCTGCCGCGCGGAGGTTCTTCCCGTCCGTCCAGTAGAGCGTCTCGCCGCTAACGGCCAGCCCGTGTGCCGCGGAGATGTCGGTGACCACGGTCGTGTCGGATCCGCCGTCCAACGCCCCTCAATGGATCTTTCCGGCGTCGATGTCCAGCCAGTAGAGCTCGTCCGGGATCCAATCGTGCATGACTTCCTGAACCGTGATGCAGTGCGGCTTCTGCACCAACGCAGCGGTGCCGTCCTCGTAGTGGACGGTCAGAAGCACTCCATACGTGCCCGCCGCGTAGTAGATGTGGGATGGGGCGGCCTCGGTCGACTTGGCGCCGTCGCCGAAATCCCAGTCGTACGCGACAGCGCCGTCCTCGACGATCGCCCGGAAGTCGACAAGAAGTGGGACTCCCCCTTCCGCGCTTGCCGGAGTGAACTCGAAATCCGCCGTCGGCGAGGCTTGGAACCACCCGCACCCGGCGGGCACCAAAAGCCCCACGCAGAAGACGCCGAGAACGAACAAGCGAAACACCCATTTGCTCCTCACGCTGCACCTCCATGGTCTGCCGTCCACCAGCCTAGGGTCACGCCGCCGGGGTTGTCAATGACGAGTTGGGTTCGTTGAGTTCATGGAGTTCTTTGGGTTCATCGGGTTCGTTGAGTTCGCGGTTCGCAGTGCGCGGCTACTCAGCGGTCCTAAGGTTCTGAGTAGCTCGGGAGTTCCGCCCCCCGTGCTACTCGCGGAACTCCTGGACCGAGGCGTGTTCGTTGGGTTCGTGGCCGCTGTGCATTCTGTGTTGCCCAGCAGCTAGGGAGTTGCAGGTCTCAGGCGCGCAGAGCGCCCGGAAGGCTGCAACTCCTTGACCTTGTTCTTGGAGTTCGTGGAGTTCCGGATCACGGGGCCGTGGCGGAGCAGTTGACCCAATGAACCCAAAGAACTCCGCAGATTCGGACAACCCAACGAATCGGGTCTTTCTCGCAGGCGAGCGTGAAACCCCGATCGCCGACGCGGTGTAGATATCGCGAGGTGGTTCCTATGCGAGGTGGCGGTCGACAGATAGCGCTCTTTGGGATGGTCTTCCTTGTGGGTCTTTCGTTTCTCGCCGCCGGGCAAAGCCCGCTCGGCCTCACCCCGACTCCCGTCGAGGAGCCGCTTGCTGTTCAGCTGTGGATGGATCGGACCGCGTACACGGAGGGAGATGCGTTCGCGGTCCACTTCTCCGTGAACCGCCCGTCCTACGTCTATCTGTTTGATGTCGGCACGGACGGGAAGGTTCAGATGATCTTCCCGAACGGCTACTCTGCGTCGAACTTCGTCTCCGCGGGAATCCACTCGCTCCCCGAGGGGCTGTACCAGCTCCTCGCCGAGGCGCCTGCAGGAACCGAGCACGTCCAGATCGTCGCAAGCCTTTCTCCGCTTGCCCTGCCGGACCCAAGCTCGTCGGACCCCTACCCACTCGTGGGCACGAACCCGAACGAGGCGGTGGCGCTGATCCAGGCGCAGATCGATGCGCTTCCTGCGAGCGCCGCGTGCGGCCCGCAGTGGGTGACCGCGTGGAGTTCATTCGCGGTCGCTGCCAAGCCCCAGGCGTCGTCCTGCGGGTGCTCGACGCCGACGCCCTCGCCCGCGCCGGCTCCGGTGGCGAGCTATTGCCCGCCGGCCACGACGGTCTCCTACTGCCCGCCGGTGAGTTCGACGCCGCCTCTGGCCTACCCACCGACGATGAACTACTACTGCCCGCTGCCTTCGCCGCCGCCCTACTACTGCCCGCCGGCGAGTCCAACTCCTCCGCTCCCTCAACCGCCAACCTACTACTGCCCGCCTGTGCAGAACCCGTGCCCGCCCGTCTACAACCCGTGTGGGTTGTTGATGGGCTTCTTCTTCGGCTTCCAGATTCACGTCGGCCCGTAACCCAACCTCCAGCGCCTCACGAGTCGCGGGGACCTCGCTCCGAGGCCCCCGCCGCCTTTGTCGGCTTGCGGAGCCCCCGCCTGCCTCTCTGCGCCCGCGGAGGCGCCGCAACGCGTCAGGGACGAGACCTGCGCCCGGCACGTGCGCGTAGCCCTACACAAACCCGATGAAAAAGCGCACACTTGTCAACCGGCCCTGGCGGCACGCAATCGAGGGGTTTCGCTCGGCGACATGGACAAGAACGAACGGTCGGCTTCGGACGTGAAGCAGCGCAAGTACGCAGTGTGGCGATTCCTCTTCCACTTCGTTCGCTACAGGACCTGGTGGGTCTTCCTGGGCGCCGTCATCTTGGCCGTGCTGGCGTACGTCTACACGCTCAACGTCCCCCTTCGTAGCTCCTACTTCGAACTCCTACCACGCAACGACCCGCTCATCCTCCAGTACGAGGAGAACCAGATCTACCTGTCGACGTCCGACTCCGTCGTTCTCCTCGTCTCGCTCCGCGACCCTGCGGGTATGGCCGATGCCCAACGCCAGGACGCGCTCCTGCGCGCCGCCGAGGCGGTTGCGTCCGCGTTGCGTCCCGATCCTGAGATCGAGACGGTCACGTACATGGTCGAGCCCAGCCCCGAAATCCCCGACCAGTACGTCCTTCTCTACCAGTTGGACCGAGACAGACTTGCCGCCATGCAGTCGAGCATCGACCTCGCACGGTCGTCACTCGGCCAGGCTCAAGCTGGCTTCCCGGCCGACGCTGACCTCGTCGCTGCGTACCACGCCGTCGGGAAGCTCGTTGACGACGCGGCAGCGTCCGGGCTTTCCGTTTCTGACGGAGGTCAGATCCCGAGTCTTGGGGACTTTGTCGCATTGAACAAGGCGGTCCTGTACGGACTGGACAGCATCAGCTCGTTCCCCGCCGTCACGGACGCGGTGAACCAGATCGCCGACTTGTTCGCGCCCCAGGAGCGGGTCGCCCGCGTGGGGCAAGCGCTCTTCTCTCGCGACCGGACGAGCCTTCTTGTGAGCGCCAAACCCCGTCAGTCGGCACAGATCAGCGTCGCCTACTGCCAAGAGGTCCGCGACGACGTCTTCCGCGACCTGAAGACGGTCGACCTCGACGGCCTCGGGGTGACGGTCGGAGCCACCGGCGCCTACATGATCATGGCCGAGACCGAGGAGTACGTAAACGTCGACATGAAACGGACGGAGCTGATCACCGCCGTCGGCGTCGTCCTGGTGTTCCTTATCTCCTTCGGCTCGATCCTCTACAGTCTCGTCGCGTCGGTTCCGCTCCTCCTCGCTCTCATCCTTACGTCGGCGTGGACCAAGGCAGGACTCGGGGGATTCAACCTGCTCACGACCTTCGTTCCCTCGCTGATCCTGGGGATGGGCGACGATTTCTCCATCCACCTGATCTCGCGCTTTACGGAAGAGCGGATGCGCGGCGCTTCCTTCAGCCGTGCGATCTACACGATGCTGATTCGGAAGGGAGCGGCGATCTTCCTCGGCGCCGGGACGATCGTCCTCGTATTCCTGAGCCTGCTCACCGCGAGGTCGCGAGCGTTGTTCGAGATGGGAGTCATCGCCAGCGTCGGCATCGCGCTCGCGTTCCTCTGTGCGATCATCCTGATTCCGACCTTGCTCACGGCAAGCCGCCGCCTCCGCGGGCGAAAGCGCCACCGCGAGCGCCGCTCCGCGCAGCTTCCGCACTTCGCCGCGTTCTTCCGGGGGATCACGCACCCGGTCGGCGCGGCCATCATCGTGACGGTCCTCCTCGTGCTAACGGGTGCCGCGGTGTACCTCGCGACCGGGGTGCGGTTCGAGTTCACGTCCAACGACCTTGTTCCCAGGACCCCGAGTCAGGCGGCGCTCACCACGATCCTCGGGTCGTTCGACCTCGGCGGCGACAACGCGAACCTTGGCACGAACTTCCTCTTCTTCGCCAAGACGGAAGGGGAGATGGCCGACCTGGTGAAGAAGCTCAAAGACAGCCCGCTCGTCCTCTCCGTCGACGCGGCCCAGGACTACCTTCCAACGAACCTGGCCGAGCAGCAGGCGGCCCTCCGCGGGCTCCGTCTCTCCGGGTACGCGGACCAGCTCGGGGCGTTCGACGGCGTCCTGTCGAACCGAAACGCCGTGCTCGGCGAGATGAGAACCCTCCTCACCCGGCTGTCGCTCGTGGAGTACGCCGCGACGGCCAATGGATGGGTCGCCCTCGGGCTCGACGCGGCAACGGCGCAGAACCAGCTCCTCGAGATCCGACGCCAACTGACCGTGCTCTCCGACGACGCGCAGACCAAGGTCCGGGATCTCGAAACCGCCGTCCGGTCGCTCGATACGCGCTTGGCCGAAGTCCGCGACCTCCCTCCGGCCGAGACCCTGCTGCGCGACGTCATCCGCAGCCTGCCCGCCGAGCTGTCGACGCGATACCTGACCGAGGACGGGCGGTACATCGTTCGAGCGCGGATGTCGCCGGCCCTCTATGCCGGGTCGCACCTCAAGCAGTTCGACCAGTTTGCGGCGTCCATCTCGTCCGACTACTTCGGAACGCCGCTTGTGATCCGCGACCTCGAGCAAGCGATGAAGCGCGACTTCTACATCTCGACGGCCCTTGCGCTGCTTCTCATCACGGCTTCCGTCTGGCACTCCTTCCGCACATTGCCACGGACGCTGCTCGCCCTGTCGCCGATTGCCTTGTCCTACGTGTGGATGCTCGCCGGGATGAAGCTGCTCGGCGTGAACTTCAACTTCGTCAACATCACGATCTCGCCGCTTCTCATCGGCCTCGGCATCGAGAGCGGCGTCACACTCCTCTTCCGCTACGACGAGGAGCGGGAGACCAGCCCGGATGGGGCCATGGTGCGCGCCGGCGCGGCGTCAGCCGTCGCCATCGTGACGTCGATGCTCACTACGATGCTCGTGTTTGCGACGCTCCTCCTGGCGCGAACACCCGGCCTCCGGTTCTTGGGCTTGTCCGCACTCCTCGGGCTCGGCTTCTCCCTCTTCTTCAGCCTGGTCTTCGTCCCCGCGGCCACGGCGCTGTTCGCTCGCCGGGCGGCGTCCAAGTCAAAGCCTGCGCAAGCGGGCGAGCCCCTGTAGCCCGCGTCACGAACCGTCTCGCGGCGGGACGATCCACGACGAGCCCTTCGCGCAGAGGGGGACAAGCGTCGCGTCCCCTACGGTGTACGGCGTCAGGAGTGGCGGACAGAGCCCGGCGAAGTGAATGGGGATCGCAAACCGCGCCGCCACGGCCTCCGCAATGAGCGAGGCCCCCGGCGCGGCGGCGACCCACCCGTTCGAGGCGAGCAGCACGTCGATGCCGAGCGACGGCCCGCCGAACGCCGCAATGAGGTCGGCAGCGGACCAGTTCGCAGTGGCGTCGCCGAGATAGAGGATCCTCATCCCTCCCACTTCGATGAGATAGGCCAGGTTCGGAAGGTTGCCGTGCCCCGTGTGCTCCAGGTGGAACGCGGTGACGCGCACGCCGTCGAAAGGTATCTCGGTTCGCGCTCCCGGAGAGAACGAGATACCCACGACACGGCCGGCGAGGTTGTCCCATCCACCCTCTCGGGACAGAGCGTCCGCCGCCCCGTCGAGCGCCACGTACCCCGCGTCGAAGTGGTCGTAGTGCGGGCGTGTGATGAGGGCGAGGGACACGCCGTCGTAGGGGGAAGCAGCGCACAGCAGCCGCTCGCGCTCGCTCGGCGAGAGCGGAAGGGCATTCCGGACCAGCGCGTCCATGAGGATTCTGGTCTCGCCGCACTCGACCAGGATCCCCTCGACTCCCAAGGCTGTGATGACAACCGGAAGGACCTCCGTGACGACACAGCGAACGGCCCGGGTTGCAGATCGGCCCGTCGAGTCGACGAGTTCGATCCCGATCTCATCCTCCCCGGTCCATCCGTTCGGCGCCTCTACGGAGAGAACGCCATCGACAGTCGATGCCAGGAGGGCGTTGCCACCGTGAGCCCCCCACGCCACCTCGTCTCCGTCGGGGTCCCATCCGTAGAGGCGAAGATCGAGCGGCGCAAACACTCTTCCCAAAGCTGTCACGCGATCGGGGATCCACTCGATCACCGGGTCGTCGGGGGTGTTCTCCACCCGGAACGTGACCGCAGCGGTCGCGCACTCTCCGACGGGATTGCAGACCGTGAGTCCAACGGTCTCGGTCCCCTGCCAATCCGCGTTCGGGGGCCGCACGACGCGGTGTCGCTCCGACGTCAGCGCAAGGCGAAGCGCCGTGTCCGCCGGGAAGCTCCACACAAGCTCCTCATCGGCGGTCGTCGGATCCTCGACTCAGTCGTCCAGCTGGATCGCCGCCACGTACGTCGCGCCTTCCTCCGCGACGTACTCGGGGAGCGGGGTCACGATCGGAGCCGCCCCGAACCGACATGCCGAGAAGGAGCAGCGCGGTGCCCCATGTCAGTGCCCGGAGGCCTGCGCCTCTCGCCATCACGGAACCTCCCCGTGCGCGTCCTATGCGTTGCCCCCTAAGCAGCCGTCGCCGCGCTGCGCACTTCATCGACCCAGCGGCCAATCCGGTCGCGCAGTGCGTTGGGATCGGAGACCGCCTGCGCCTTGATCGCCAGCTCACCGACCGGCTTCGCGGCCGGAACGAGCTCGCGCATGGATGCGAGGGTGCGCCCCGCGTTGTCCCCACCCATCGTGCAGAATGGGGCGATCCGGCGCACACCGGCCTGGTTCTCCGTCAAGTAGCTTCGGACGGCGGGAACGACGTTCGAGGCCCACACGGGAGAGCCGACAAACACGACGTCGTAGTCGGCGGGCCGTTTGGCGGGCGTCTCGATCCTGCTCTGTTGCTTCCTCATCGCGTCGCGACCGGCCCGCAGCCACCCGACGAAACCCTTCCGATGGGCGCCGACCTCGACGATCTCCTGGAGCTCCCCGTTGCAGGCCGCCGCAATGGCCTCGGCCACCGTTCGTGTCTTCCCAGTTCGCGTGTAGTACATGACCAACGCCTTCATCCTGACCACCTCATGATCGAAGCCTACGGGTCGGCCATGCGTTCGGCAAGCCCCTCGCCAAGCGGCCCCTCCATGCGTCGCCCGAGGTCATCTCGGGTCACTCCAGGTCAGGCCTTGTTTTCCGGGGCCGACAACCTGTAGGATAAATGCGCGACGGGTTCGCACGACGGCACATCTAGGCCGAAGGAGGTGAGCGTCGTCAGGCCTGGCGGACCTAGTAGAGAGTAGGCCACGGCCAACCCGAAGCGAGGCGTCTCTCCACCGAAGTTCGGCTGGTATCGGGGATGTGGGTGTCTAGGTAGTTGTCTGTCGTCTTCTTTCTTTTGTCTTCTCGTCTCGATCTTGTCTTCGCTTTGCCGCTCGCGAGACCCGTCGCGCTCGTGGCGCGTCCCTAAGAATCCGCTGTCGGAGAAGGTGCGTCGCGCTCCGGCTCCAGGCGTAGAAGCAGCTCGCGCCAGGCGGCGTTCTGCCAGATCCGACCGCTCTCGAACAACTCAGGCCACAGCACGCGCAGCTGTGCGATCTCGCGGAGGTCGTCGACTCCGACGAGGTTACTCTCCAGCACTTCCGCATCGACGGGTCGAACCGCGACGCCGTCCCGCCGGCCCCCTATCTCGTGCGGCGGCGTTTCCAGGCAGCCGTGCCAACGCACGGCTCGTCGCATGTAGAGGCCGTCAGCGAGGACGCCGAGCGCCTGCGACGGCAGGTCGGGAGGGAAGAAGATGGCCGTGTGTTGATCGCGGGGCAGAAGGGAGTTGATCGCTCCGAGGAGCGTGTCCGTCGGGCAT
>JAPLGD010000005.1 GCA_026390345.1 Candidatus Bipolaricaulota bacterium
CACCCTAGACCCGAACATGCGACTTGGAACACTCCCGTACATGGCGCCAGAGATGTTCGAGCCGAGCTTTCGTGAGATGCTTGATTACAGAAGCGACCTCTACGCTGCGGCTGTGACCGTCTACGAGTTGGCGGCTGGAGTTCATCCCATCGTACGGCGGGAAGATGGCGAGTATGCGACCCTGCTTCGCATAGCGCAGACGCGTCCAGTGCCACTGGCGAGTCATCGGGCTGATCTCCCAGTCGCGTTCTGTAGACTTGTTGACCAGCTGATGCGCAAACTACCTGCTCTTCGCCCGTCGAACGTCGAAGACTTGATGGCAGCGCTGGAGGTGGCGAGATGAAGCTGTTCGCACAACACGGATACGCTCCCGGGGACAAGATGCAGCGCGGAGTCCAGCAAGGATACATCGACGGTGCAATCCTCAGCCCGCGGCACGCGAAGCCTACCGACGCGCGAGAGCTCGCTGGCAGACTACGACAAGCTGGCCCTGAGTGTGAGATCATGCTGGATCCGGAGTTCCTTGCCACCAAGTACGTGGATACCCCGAACTCTCATTTGCGCTACCTTGACGAGTGGAGGCACTTTGCCCCTGTCCAACGGAATGCGCTCCTAGTGGGCACGGAAGCCGTAGATCGCGTTGTACATGAGTGTCTTGCTGTTCAGAGGGATACGGGCTGTACATCGTTCATAGCACCGAATGTCTACATAAGCTCGTCATTCGACTCGCTTGATGGCGCGATCGCGCTCTCCTTCTTCGGTCGATCGCAGGCAGTGGCAAGGGATATGGGAATCGACGCGCATGTTCACGCGACCATCGCTATGAGTACAAGTGCGCTGGCCAACCCGCGCGAGCGAGCCTCCTTCCTGAATGCACTGACATCCATCGAGCCTTCGCCCGGCGGCGTGTACGTGCTTGTCGGGGTAGGTTCCGCAGACGAACACGGAGGCGTCGCCAAATCAGAGCTCCTGACCCCAGAAGTGATAGCCGGCTGGATGCTGATGAACTACTCATGCGCTCTCAACGGAATGCGGGTTTTGAACGGCTACTCGGATGTACTGACCCCCCTGCTGGGCATAGCTGGCGGCTACGCCGGCGCCACAGGTTGGTGGTCGAACCTCCAGGTCTTCTCTCCAGCGCGCTACCTGAAGCTCGGCACAGGGGGGAGGCAGCCCCTGTGCCGCTACTTCAGTAACCTTCTGTTGAACAGGGTGACGATTCACGAGCGCCAGGCGTATGCGGAGTTCGTCCCCGAGATAATGAACGGCGCCGCTACCGACGCACCGTACATGGATGAGACCACGGAACCTCATAGAGTGGATGAAGCGCTCCAGCACTGGGATGCGATAGCGTCACTCGCACAACAGGCAGTGGCGGATGACGTGAACACGGGGCTCTCCAACATGCTGGCAAGGGTTAGCGAGGCGCAGGAGGCCTATGCCAGATTGGAGTCCGCGGGCTTCACCGAGAACTACGAGACGAACATGGACTACCTTGCCGCGTTGCGGGATGGAATGAATCTCTTCAGGAAGCTCGCAGAAATCTAGCCCTTGCCTCGTACAAGGCGCAGGGCGTGTTCATAGAGTTTCGAAGCGGGGGCGGAGATTGGGCGGGGGGTGTGGTATGCAATGATCCGCTTGCACTCGGGATCAAAACCCCACAGACCGACGCGGATTCGTCTGAACGTCTCGAGATACTCAGCTGCCAGGACCGCTTTGTCGGGCGGCAAGACAAGGATGGCGGCGTTCGCAAAGTGGCGGTACCGGTGCGCCTGTTTCATTCCCTTTCTCCAGTTGGTCAGCTTCACTTCGAAGGCGCGCACGGTCGGTGAGCCTCTCCCGCCGGGTTTGCTAACAGAGTCATGCCTGCGCCCCACGGGCTGCTCACTCCAGGACACCGTGACGAGATCTGCAATGCCGTGGCCATTGACTGCAACTTGGCGAGCGGAAGCAACCTCGTGCTTCGAAGATCCCCGATGGATAGATGTGTGCTGCGCCATGTATGCGCGGGCAAACTGAAGCGTGAATCTTGCCTCTGCAGTCGCGGCCCCAGGCCGCCGGCCAGGCAGGTTTCGCTCCGGTTCGCGGAACTGGACCTTCGGTACTCTCAAACCCTGAACAGAGCTCACACGAACACGATACAACAGCATGTATCCCTTCGCCACCACGCGCGGCGGTGCCCTCGTTGGTCCGAATCACCATGCCTCAGATCCTGCGCTTGAGGCAGGTTCGCAAGTTTCGTGGTTTGTTTGGAGCATGTCAGCTGTCTGACAGATGCGCTACAATAGGCCTGTTATGGCCTTCGCGAAGCTCCAGGAAGCCAATCGACCTCGGCATGTCATTGAAGGGATCCTCTCCTCCATTCGCGATGGGTCGCTGAAGCCCGGCGAGTGTCTGCCTTCGGAGGCGAAGCTGGCGGAGCTTACGGGGGTTGGCCGAACGTCGGTCCGTGAGGCGCTGGCAGCGCTACGGCTGATGGGCGTTGTGGAGACGCGCGTCGGCGACGGGACTTACGTTCGCGCTGAGGGTGCGATCTCGGCCGAACTGACGAACGGCATTGCTGATGCAATCTCGAAGTCGGAAGAAGCTCTGCAACTCCAAGAAGCCCGCGCGGCGTTCGAGTGCGGGATCGTGCGGCTCGTTGCGGAGCGCTGGTCGGCGGCGACGGCACGCGAGTTCGACAAGCTGCTCGCGAAGATGGACAAGGCGGCGAAGTCCGAAGGTTATGAGGATTACATCCGCCTGCACCGCGACTTTCACCTGCTTCTCGCTCAGGCTACGGAGAACGCGATCATCGAACGCACCGAGCGGAGCTTCCTTGAGTTCATGGACCACGAGGGGTGGCGGGACATGGAGCGGCAGTTCTTGCTCCCGAACCGGGCGGAGAACATGAAGGCGTCGGCCGACGAGCATCGGGAGATCATCGAAGCTCTGAAGGCTGGAGAGGGGGCGCACGCCGTGGATCTGGCACACGAGCACTATCGCAGAGCGCTTGAGGGTGAAACGCATGAGTAATCGCTGTGGGGTCAACTGCGTGGAGACTCGCGCGCATGTAGCTGGCCGCGACCTTCCTCGCCCTCTGGGCTCAGTCGCTGCCGCTGGAGAGAACGCCTTCGTCGTTCTCCTGGCCCGCCCAGTGAGGTGTCTGTGATGGAAAAGAAGGCGCAGTTTGAGCTGCTGGCGCACGACTTTCCCCGGAAAGATGGGATCGCGCGTGTGACGGGACGGGAGATCTACAGCGTCGACGTCTCGCTTCCCCGCATGCTGCACGGACGGGTAGTGGCGAGTCCGTATGCGCACGCGATCGTGAAGTCGATCGATACGTCGGCGGCGGAGGCACTGGGCGCCGTGGTGCTGACGTTCGCCGACATCCCGAAGGTCTGCTACAACGAGCGCATCATCACGATCCCGCCCGCCCTCCACAAGGACCACTACGTGCTCGCCGACAAGGTGCGGCGCATGGGCGAGGCGGTGGCGGCGGTGGCGGCCGAGACGGAGGGGTTGGCCGAAGAAGCGGCGCGCGCGGTGAAGGTCGAGTACGAGGTGCTGCCGGCGCTGACGACGGCGGAAGATGCGATGCGCCCCGGGGCGCCAAGGATCTACGACAAGGTCTTCCTCGGCGACAAAGAGATCGAGATCAAGAACAACATCGCCTGCACGCGCAACGTCGACGAGGGCGACGCGGAGAAGGCGTTCAAGGAAGCCGACGCCGTCGTCGAGGGCTTCTTCACGCTCCCAAAGGTCTACCACGCACAGATGGAGACGAAGTCGTGCGTGTGCCGCCCGGAGCCGAACGGCGGCCTCACGGTGTGGCCGACGACGCAGTCGATCCACAACGTGCGCATCCTGCTCGGCCAGATCTTCGGGATTCCGCTCTCGAAGATCGACGTGCGCCGGGTGCCGATCGGCGGGACGTTCGGGTCGAGCATCCAGATGAACCCGCCGATCCCGATCTGTGCGGCGCTCGCGCTCAAGTCCGGCCGGCCGGTGAAGCTGACCCTGACGCGCGAGGAGGACGCCCACGACCACTCGCGCTACGGGTGCACGATCGACCTCAAGCTTGCGGCAAAGAAGGACGGGACGCTCCTCGGCGCGGACATGAAGGTGGTCGGCGACATCGGCGCCCACAACATCCAGGCGTACTCGTTCCTCGGCGTGTCGATCGGCTGGCTCGTGTCGCTCTACAAGCTCCCCAACATCCGCTACCGCGGGACGGCCGTGTACACGAACAAGGCGCCGTCCTGCGCGATGCAGGGGTTCGGAAACCCGCAGATCACGTTCGCCGCGGAGCAGCTGATGGACATGCTGGCCGAGAAGCTCGGCATGGACCCGATCGAGCTGCGGCTCAAGAACTACGTCGGCCTCGGCGAGACGTTCTGGGGCCAGGGGCCGCAGGTGAAGTCGATCGTGCGGTCGGATGGGGTGCCCGAACTGCTCGAAGAGGGTGCGAAGCGGATTGGATGGGGGCAACGGGCTCCCGCGCCGCGGGAGCTAGGGCGGCTTTGCAGGGGGATCGGGATGGCCCGTGGTTTCCACACGTCGAGCGCGGGGGCGCCGCAGCCGGGGGACGTGATCGACTTCTCCGGCGCGATGGTTAAGCTCAACGTCGACGGGTCGGTTGACGTGATCACGGCGCTCATGGACCACGGCGGCGGGACGCTCGAGGCGGTTGCGAAGCTGGTCGGCGAGGCGCTGTGCGTGCCGTTCGACAAGGTGAACGTGGCCGACGCGGGGACGACGGCCACGGTCTACGACTGCGTGACCCACGCGACGCGCGGCGTGTACGCCGGGGGCGGCGCCGCGGTGAAGGCGGCGACGACGCTCCGGAAGGAGATCTTCGAGACGGCGGCCAAGTACCTCAACTCCTACCCGGATGCCCTCGCCCTGAAGTTGGACGAGAAGACGCAGCAAGGCGTCGTCTACTCGCCCGCGATCGCCGATTGCTCGATGAGCCTGAAGGAGCTCGCGACCCGCTGCTGGATGGAGTCGTGGAAGACGATCGCGGCGGTGGAGAGCTATCGGCCGACGAACTGCCCGCCGGCGTACGTGGCCGTGTTCCTCGAAGTCGAGGTCGACACGTGGACCGGGCAGGTGCGCACGGTGAACGCGGCGATGGGCTCGGACTGCGGCACGGTCGTGAACCCGGCGATGGCCCGCGGCCAGCTCGAGGGCGGGCTCTCGAAGGGCGCCGGCTACGCGCTCGTCGAGGGGTGCTTCTGGGACGAGGACGGGCAGCTCACGTCGCGCGGCCTTTGGCTCGACGCGAAGACCCCGGCGATCTCGGAGTCGCCGCCGATTGAGAACGTGCAGACCTACTTCGCCGACACCTACGAGCCGACGGGCCCGTTCGGCGCGAAGGGAATCGGCGAGGCGGCAATGAACCCGGTCGCCGCAGCGTACGCCAACGCGATCTCGAACGCCATCGGCGTCCGCTTCTTCGAGCTCCCCATGACTCCCGAGAAGATCCTCGCCGCTCTTGCGAATGCGGGGAAAGGTGGTTCCCGATGACCACGGACCATGGACCACGGACCACGGACGCCTCTCGTAACCCAACGAACTCAACGAACCCAACGAACTCAATGAACCCAACGAACCCAACGAACCCAACGAACCCAACGAACACTCACATCCTCTCCCACCGCTTCGCCTACCTACGGCCGAACTCCCTGAAAGAGGCGCTCGCTCTCCTCGCGGAGAACACCGACGCGAAGATCCTCGCCGGCGGAACGAACCTAATCGTCGACATGAAGCTCGGCAAGGCGGCTCCGGCGAAGGTGATCGACATCACATTCGTCCCCGAGATGCGCGGAATCGAGGAACGTTCGGACGGCGTGTGGATCGGCGCCCTGACGACGATCCGCGAGCTCGCGGTCTCGAGGCTCCTGTGGACCTCGTACGCGGCGCTTGCCGAGGCGGCCGCCGCCTTCGGCTCGACCCAGGTGGCGATGCGCGGAACCCTCGGCGGCAACGTGTGCAACGGCTCGCCCGCGTCGGACACGGTGCCGGCGCTGCTTGCCTTCGGCGCCGAGGCGTGCTTGATGGGCCGTGACGGGGAGCGGACGGCCGTGCTCGGCGACCTGCTCGCCGGGCCGGGGCAGGTCAAGCTGCGGAAGGGCGAGATCCTCGCCGCGGTGCGCCTCCCGAAGGTCACGGCGGGGACGGGGTCCGCGTTCCTCAAGATCAGCCGCGTCCACGCCGACCTCGCCAAGGTGAGCGCCGCGGTGCGGCTCACGCGCGACGAGGGCGGACGCGCGACGTCGGTGCGGATCGAGCTCGGCTCAGTCGGCCCAACGGTCGTTCGTGCAAGGAAATCGGAGGCCGTGCTTGCGAAGCAGGCGATGTCGGACAACGTGCGGCTGGCCGCTGCTGAGGCAGCGGCTAACGAGATTCAGCCGATCGACGACGTGCGCTCGACGGCCGACTACCGGCGGAAGGCAGCCATGGCACTGGTCCACGATGCGGCCGGCCTCGCGTGGGAACGAGCTTCTTCGCCGGTCAAGCATCGTCTGAGAGGCAGCGTGGTTGCGTCCAAGCCCCGCGACGTTCTCTCGCTGTCCGTTGATCCGGATGAGGTCGCGTTGGCTTCGGGCAGGGGTAGCACAACTGGGGCGAAGCGAACGCTTAAAGGAGAACGATCTTCGACCGTTCTCCCCGACGTTCTGTCGCTCAGCGTGGATGACGACGAGAGCGTTGTCATCCACTTGACGGTGAACGGCGAGGAGACGGAGATCGACGTCGCGCCGAACGAGCTTCTGCTCAACGTGCTGCGCGAGCGTCTGGAGCTGACGGGGTCGAAGTACGGGTGCGGGATCGGTGAGTGCGGCGCGTGCACGGTGTGGATGAACGGAACGCCGGTGCTCGGCTGCCTCGTCCTCGCGGTCTCGGCCGACGGCGCCGACGTTCGAACCATCGAAGGACTGGCGGGACCGGATGGGACGCTCGACCCGCTCCAGCAGGCCTTCATTGATGAGAACGCGTTCCAGTGCGGCTACTGCACGCCGGGGATGCTGATGATGTCGAAGAGGCTGCTCGAGGAGATCCCTCAGCCGACGGAAGACGAGATCCGCGACTACCTGAAGGGCAACCACTGTCGCTGTACGGGCTACGCCAGCATTACGCGAGCGGTGCTGCGAGCGGCCGGAAAGGGAGGCGAGTGACCTTTCCGGCAATGCTGCCGTAGCCTAGGGGCGAGCGCCCCTGCGGGGCGTTCGCCGAGTTTGGGTCTGTTCGCAGACTGAGGGTTGTGCGGACGCAGTACGGTGGAGGGAAGAGAACGATGAGTCTGCCGATGTTTGAGGTCGATGGCCGTGCCTCCGGCACGGCTAGGGAGAACGCCTCGGCGCGGCGTTCTCCTGGCCTGGCTGTAGGGAGTGGACGATGAGTCTGCCGCAGTTTGAAGTCCTCCAGCCAGCGACGTTGGGGGAGGCGCTGAAGATCCTCTCCGAGGTCAAGGGGGCCGAGCCGATCGCCGGGGGGACCAACCTGATCGTGGACATGCGGGCGGGAACGCATCGTCCTCGGGTAGTGGTCGACGTCGCGGCGCTCCACGATCTTCCCTTGATCCGCAACCGCGCGACGGTGGGCGGGAACCTGGTTACGGCGGCTCCGTGCTCCGATACGGCGCCCGCGCTCCTGACGCTCGACGCCGAGGTGAAGCTGGCCAGCGTCCGCGGAACGCGCCGGGTTCCGCTCGAGAAGTTCCTCGTGAACGCGTTCTCGACCGTGCGCCGCCTGGACGAGCTTCTCATCTCGGTGAGGTTCCCCATCCCGTCCGCCACCGCGACGGGTGCATTCCGCAAGATGGGGCTGCGCAAGATCTCGTGCATGGCCAAGGTGGACGTGGCTGTGATGCTGGACGCAGACGCGACCGGGCGCTGCACGAGCGCGCGGATCGCTCTTGCTGCGGCGTCTCCCGTTGCGGTGAGGGCCCGCGCCGCGGAAGCGACCCTTGTCGGGAAGGTTCTGACGCCCGAGGCGATCGCCACGGCGGCGAGTCTGACAGCGAAGGCGGCGGTGCCGCGCGCCGGGTCGGAGTACAAGCTCTCGGTTGTGCAGGGACTTGCGCGCCGGCTCCTGGCCGAGGCTGCCCTTGGGCTCGAGCGAGGAGGGGCGAATGCCTAGCAAGAAGAAGGTCGTACTTCACGTGAACGGGCGAGAGCACGAGCTTACGCTCGATCCCAACGTGTCTCTCCTCCACGCGCTCCGAGATCTCGGCTACACCGACGTCAAGAATGGATGCGAGATCGGCGAATGCGGCGCGTGCGCTGTGCTGTTCAACGGGACTGCCGTGAACAGCTGCATGGTGCTGGCCTGGCAGGCCGACGGAGCGGAGATCGTGACGAACGCCGGTCTTGGCACGCTGGCCAAACCTCATGTGATTCAGGAGGCGTTCGCGGACGCGGGCGCCGTCCAGTGCGGCTACTGTACGCCGTTCAGCTCGCAGCCGTGAGGCTGCGAGCTGAACAGCTTGCTGTCGCCGCGGGCTCCGGCCCGCTTACAGGAGAACGCGTCGCGACGCCGCGGGCGTCGCTTACAGGAGAAGCTGCTCCGAAGGATCAGCTTCTCCGGCGAGGGGGTGATCGGCGATGAGCGAGCGCGTGACTCCCAAGCCTCTTCCTCCGACGAACCTCCCTCCCCTCAAACAAGTGGGCAAACCGCTTCGGCGTGTCGACGCGATGGGGAAGGCGGTCGGCGCGACGGTGTACGCCGGCGACTTCTCGATGCCGAACATGCTCCACGCCAAGGTCTTCCGAAGCCCCGTCCCGTCGGCGCGCATCGTGCACCTCGACGTCTCGAAGGCGCGGGCGCTGCCCGGCGTGGCCTGCGTCCTGACCGGCGCCGATCTCCCGAATGCGAAGCTCGCCACCGATATGCCTGGGCAGACGGGGCGTGCGCAGCGGAAGGGATCCGACGCGCCCGTCCTCGCGACCGACGTCGTCCGCTTCCACGGGGAGCCGATCGCCCTCGTCGCCGCCGAGACTCTGGCCATCGCCGAAGCGGCCCTGGAGCTCATCGAGCTGAAGCTGGAGAAGCTTCCCGGCGTGTTCGATCCCCAGGAGGCGCTGAAGCCGGATGCACCCAGGGTGTACGCCGATGCTAGCGACCCCGTTGGGGTCGCCAGCGGCCACAACGAGGCCGCTGGCGCCAACTCCGCTTCCGGCGACCCCAGCGAGTTGGCGGACCGGAATGTTGTTGCCAGGTGGAAGATCCGCAAGGGCAATCTCGAACGAGGAATGGCCGAGGCCGACCTCGTGGTCGAGAACACTTACCGGGTGCCGTTCGTCGAGCACGCGTACATGGAGCCGGACGCGGGCGTCGGCTGGATCGACGAGCAGGGCGTGATCAACCTCCGCATCTGCACGCAGGTTGTCGAGCACTTCCGCACGGTGGCGAAGGCGCTCGGGATCCCGCAGAACCGGGTCCGCGTCCAGGGAACGATGGTGGGCGGCGGGTTCGGGAGCAAGGAGGACGTGACGGTCGAGATCTACCTCGCCCTCCTCGCGCAGGCGACCGGGCGGCCGGTCAAGCTCGTGTACACCCGCGAGGAGGCGTTCCTCGCCACGTCGAAGCGTCACCCGTTCACGATCACCCACCGCACCGGTGTGAAGCGCACAGGACGAATCACGGCAAGCGAGATCAAGATGACGGCCGACTCCGGCGCCTATCCGTACCTAACGCCGTACGTCCTCCTTTACGCGACGGGGATGGCGGCCGGGCCGTACAAGATCGACAACGTCCACGTCGACTCGGTGGCGGCGGCGACGAATCAGCCGTTCACGAGCGCGTTCCGTGGCTTCGGCGGTCCGCAGGCCGCGTTCGCCTACGAGTCGCAGATGGACGAGATCGCCCGCGTCTTGATGATGGACCCGCTCGAGGTGCGGCGCATCAACTACCTGAAGACGGGCGACACGACGGTGACGGGGCAGAAGATCCGGACGGCGGCCTGGTCCGAGGAGTGCGTCACGCGAGCGATCGCCGCTCTCGGCGAGCGGACCCCGAGCACGGAGACGAGGAAGATCGGGCGCGGGTTCGCGAGCTACTTCCAGAGCTACGGCCGGATCACCTGGTTCCACGACACGTCGCGGGCGTGGGTGGGCATGGAGTTGGACGGAACCGTCGTCATCCGCTGCGGCGTGCCCGACATCGGAGCCGGGCAGTCGAACTCGCTTTGCCAGATCGCGGCCGAGGTCCTCGGCGTGCCGCTCGAGCGCGTGACGGTCTACGCTACCGACTCGGCGGTGACCCCGCTCGCGGGGACGTCGACGGCGACGCGCCAGCTCTACATGTCGGGGAACGCGGTCCTTCAGGCCGCGGGCGTCGTCCGCGCGAGCCTCGTGAAGCAGGCGGCGGAGATGCTGGGCGTTACCGAAGAACAGGTCGACCTGGCCGATGGAAAGGCGTTCGTGGTGCGCGGTGCGCGGGCGGAAGGTTCGCAGTTCGCAATTCGCGGTTCCGAGAGTCAAGGCCCCGGCGCCCCCGGGAGCACAGAGAAAGCGATCCCGTTGGCCGAGGTGGCGGCAAAGGCCGCTGCCAGTGGCCTGCCCGCGGCAATGAACGAGCCTGGAGTTTCCGCTCGCGGAAACTCCCGAGCGAGATCCGCCAGCGACTCCCCGCAATCGGCGCACGGGGAGGCCGGATGGCAAGAGACCGGTCGCCGAGTTCCTCTTGCCGAGGTGGCCTCCCGGTGCGCAGCGGCCGGACTACCGCTGGCGAATCTAGCCCAGTTCAACGCGCCGTTTACGGATGGGCTCGATCCCGAAACCGGACAGGGCGACATCT
>JAPLGD010000112.1 GCA_026390345.1 Candidatus Bipolaricaulota bacterium
CATCTCAAGGCCCGCCGCCTACGCGGCGTCGGCAGCAAGGACCCCGGGGCCGCCCGAGTTCGTCACGATGACCAGGCGCCTCCCGCGGACCGACGGCAGGGTCGTGAACCCGCGGCACAGGTCGAACATCTCCTCGATTCCGGCGACGCGAATCGCTCCGCACTGCTTCAGCGCTACGTCGTAGACGGCGTCCGCCCCCGCAAGCGACCCGGTGTGCGACAGCGCCGCACGCACTCCTGCCCGCGACCGTCCCGACTTGATCACGATGAGCGGCTTCACCGCGGCGAGACGCGCCGCGGCGTCGAGGAACGCGCGCCCGTCCGAGACCGTCTCCACGTACAGGGCAACGACTCGCGTCCCGTCGTCGGCCCGCAGAACGTCGAGGAAGTCGACGTCGGTGAGATCGACGCCGTTTCCGTAGCTCACGAACTTCGAGAACCCCACACCCTGCTCCTCGGCCCACGAGAGGACCGCGCCGCCCAGCGCGCCGCTCTGCGACACGAACGCCACGTCGCCCGACGGAGGCCGCGTCTCGAGCGTCGGGAAAAGGTGAGTCTTCGTGTTCACGATCCCGGCGCAGTTCGGACCGACGAGCCGAATGCCGGAACAGCGGGCGGCTTCGAGGAGCGCCTGCTCCTCCGCCCTCTTGCCCACCTCAGAAAACCCAGCCGTGAGGACCACGGCGACCTTGGCGCCGGCGCGACCCGCGTCCTCGATCACGCTCGCCACGGTGTCCGCCGGCGACGCGACAACGACGAGGTCAGGAGCTTCGGGCACTTCGACAATCGATCGGAACCCCGGGACACCGAGCGCCCCCTGCCCTTTCGGGCCGACGACGCACACGCGGCGGAACCCGCCCGCCAGGAGTTGTTCGATCAGGACGTAGCCGAGCTTCCCCGGCGACGTCGAGCCGACCACGGCCACCGACTTCGGTTCGAACAGCGCCGTAGCCCAAGACATCTGATCAGCTTCCAAGACCGGCACCAAGACCAAAACGGAACGCCGCGCCGTTCGCCTCAACCACCCTCGGCCATCGCGCAGCGATCGCCCTGTCGACCGCGTCAGCACTGAGGAGTTCGACGAGCACGGTCGCCGCGACGAGTGCGCCCAGGGTGAAGACGTTCGGAGACGCCGGCTTCCCGCCGATCGCAGGTCGGGCGGCGGGGTCGAGCAAGACCGAGCGCGCCCCCGTCGCCGCGATCGCCTTGAGGACGCGTTCTCGCGTCGGGTACTCGTCGGCGCCCAGCATGGCGCCCGTCGGCTCCCACACAGCGTCGTAGAGGACAAAGACCCCGCCCGGCTTCGCGAACTGCAGCCCCTTCAGGGATTCGGACCGTTCCATCGAAACGACCGCGTCCGCGCCGCCAGCGCGGATCCTTGGGCCCACGTCGGCGGCACCGAGGCGAAGTTCGGCCTTCACGAACCCGCCGCGCTGCGCCATGCCTTTCGTCGGGGAGAACGTCGCCGGGACCCCGCGCGCGATCGCTGCATCGAGGAGGATTTCGCCAATCGTCAGAATCCCCTGGCCGCCGACGCCGATCAGAACGATGTCGCACGTGGCACGGCCGCTCATGTTCGACCACTCCGACGACCGTCGAAGCCCTCAGAGTCGGGCTTCGACCCTAGCCCTCGGCCGCCCTCGCGTGACGGGCCAAGGGCCTGAGTCGGACATGCCGTCGCGCACAGTCCGCATCCATTACATAAGGCCGCGTCCACCGTGATCCTCTCTCGGCCAGCAGAACCAGACGATCCGGACACTCGGTTCTGCCCTAGCTGCTCGGCACCGTCGCTCGCCGAGCAGCCAAGGGCCGGACAGCCAGTCACTTTGATGCACCGCTTGCACAACACGCACTTCGCCGCGTCGAAAACAATCGCGCCGGCCACGCCGCGACGCCGCGCCTGGATTGCGCACTCGCGGCGAGCAAGGACAACCTTGACGCCAGGCTGCTTCAGGCCGTCGGCGAGGACGGCCGTCATCACGGGCAGGTCGTAGGGGTCGACAATGTCGAACCGATCGGCTCCTAGAGCAGGCAGGATCTTGGCAAGGTCGACGCGCCGGCCGCCGGCCTGGAACGCGTCGTCTGTGCCAGGGTTCACCTGCATCCCCGTCATCGCCGTCCAGCCGTTGTCCATGACGATGAGTGTCAGCGGCACCCGTCGCTGCACGGCGTTCAGGAGCCCCGGAATGCCGGCGTGAAAGAACGTCGAATCGCCGATCGTGGCGATGACCGGCGTTCCGATGCCGGCGTGAACGTAGCCCTGCGCCAGGGAAATACTCGACCCCATCGAAACCTCGTTCCACACGAGCTCGAACGGCGGGTTCATCCCGAGGATCGTGCAGCCGATATCGCCGGTGACCATCACGGCGTCCTTCGAGAGGCCTGCCTTTCGGATCGCCGCCTCGATCGCCATGTACGTCCCGCGGTGCGGGCACCCCGCGCAGACCGTGATTGGCCGTGGAGCCGCTAGGTCTGCGGGGGGCAGAACCGTCGAAGACGGTTCTCGCTTAAGGTCGTGCTCGCAACCACGACCGGCACCGGCGCAAACCGTGATGGGGCGAGGCACCGGCTCACAGACTGCGCCTCGCTCTTCGGGCTTACGGTTTGCGCTAGCGAGAATGGCCTTCGGCCCTTCTCGGCGCGCAGATACGCCTTGAAGGGCAACCGATAACCCCTTCACAACCTCGTCCACCCCGTACTCCCCGAGCCGCGACAGGGTTCCATCAAGCTTCCCGACGATGCGGGCGTTGCTCTGAATCCGTCGCGCGGCGATCCACAACTCCCGCTCGAAGAAGGGCTCCAACTCCTCGAGAACGAGGACGGTGCCGCAGTGCCGAAGGAGCGTCTCCGCTTCCTCGCGCGGGAACGGCGTCGTCGTTACGGTCTTGAGGATCGACGCCTGATTCGGCTCGCGTCCCGCGGCGGCGAGCGCTTCCGCCAAGTAGGCGTAGGTCGGCCCCACTGCGACGATGCCGAGACCTCCGGGCTTGCCAGCGAGCCGAAGATCGTTCAGCCCCATTGCCCGGATCACGCCGCCGGCCACATTCAGCCGCTCGATCAGGTCCCGGTGCTGGTCGAGGCAGATCTTCGACCCTGCCTTCGTGTACCTGGCAATGCTCCGTTCGAGAAGGACATCGCGGATCAGCGCCGGCGCAATGTCGCTCGATACCTCAGCCGCTGCATGCGTGAGCGCCACCGCCGTCGTGAGGCGAAGGAAGACCGGGGTCCGCGCCCGCTCGGAGATCTCGAACGCCGCAGCGGCGAGATCGTACGCCTCCGCCACCGAAGCAGGCTCGAGCATCGGGAGGTCCGAAAGAAGAGCGAACCCGCGCGA